>CAZKZT010000026.1:0-17579 GCA_964557265.1 uncultured Hyphomicrobium sp. | reverse complement strand
CGCCGAGGATGTTGCGGATCGTGCCGTTCGGGCTCTTCCACATGTCCTTGAGCTTGAACTCCTCGACGCGCGCCTCGTCCGGCGTGATCGTCGCGCACTTGACGGCGACGCCGTGCTTCTTGGTCGCGTTGGCGGCGTCGATGGTGATCTGGTCGTTGGTCTTGTCGCGCGCTTCGACGCCGAGGTCATAGTACTCGAGATTGACGTCGAGATATGGGTGGATCAGCTTGTCCTTGATGAGCTGCCAGATGATGCGGGTCATCTCGTCGCCGTCCATCTCGACGACTGTTCCGGTGACTTTGATCTTGGACATGAAGCGGTTCCTCTCCTCTCGGCGTGCCGGAGCACTGCGGCCTGAATTTCGCGGCGCACCATAGAGCGATGGCACCCACTAAAGCAACGGACTTGAAATTCGCCTGAGCTTCCGGCTGGGCGCGGCGTGAATTTCAAGGCCAAAGTTGCTTTAGGACGCTATGCTATTAAAGCGTCCTTGGACCTTGAATGCGACTTTGAGCCCGGATCGAGCACGGGTCGCATTCAACGTCCGACGCTTTATGGAAGCGCCATGCTGCTGAAGTTCTGACGAGCTGCAATGCGGCGGGCTTCAGCCCTTGGCTGCGCCCTTGAGCGTGGCGCGGGCCTTCTCGATCAGCTCGTCCTGCTCCTTGAGGGCTTCGAGCGTCGGCATCGAGACGACATTGTAGCCGCAGTCGACGTAGTGGACCTCGCCCGTGACGCCGCCCGCAAGGTCGGACAGCAGGTAGAGAGCCGAGCCACCGACCTCGTCGAGCGTCGGTGTCCGCTTCATGGGCGCGCTGTCGCCCTGGAAGTTGAAGATGACGCGCGCGTCGGAAATGGCGGCGCCGGCCAGCGTGCGCATCGGGCCAGCCGACAGCGCATTGACGCGGATGCCCTGGCCACCGAAGTCAGCGGCGAGGTAGCGCACCGAGGCTTCCAGTGCCGCCTTGGCGACACCCATGACGTTGTAGGACGGGACGACGCGCTGCGAACCACCATAGGTCAACGTCAGCAGGGACCCGCCATCCTTCATCAGGGGCGCGGCGCGCTTGGCGATCTCGGTGAAGGAGAAGCACGAAATCACCATGGTGTTGGTGAAGTTGTCGCGCGTCGTGTCCGAATAGCGGCCCATCAGCTCGCGGCGATCCGAGAAGGCGAGCGCGTGAACGACGAAGTCGAGGCCGCCCCAGCTCTTGTCGATCTCGTTGAAGACATTGTCGACGCTGGCGAGATCGCTGACGTCGCACGGTACGATGACCTCCGAGCTGACCGACTGCGCGAGCGGCACGGCGCGGCGGCCGAACGCGTCACCTTGGTAGGTGAAAGCGAGTTTGGCGCCGTGAGCAGAGAGCGCCTTGGCGATGCCCCAGGCAATCGAGCGGTCGTTGGCGACGCCCATGATGAGGCCACGTTTGCCAGCCATCAGCGCACCGGGCGCCAGGATATTCTTCTCGCTCATTCGAGCCCCTGCTGTCACGAGATCGGCCCGACGCGCTGCCGATAACCAGCAGCGTCGCGTCGCCGTCGCCTTGTCTCGGCGAAAATGCTCCATGGAACCTGGCACCCTATAAGGCGCCAAGCGCGCCTGACCGGACCGCCATGGAGATCTGAGGCAGCGCCGTCGGCGCCCTGCCCTTAACCTGAATGGCGGCGGAACACCAGGGTGGCATTCGTACCGCCGAAACCAAAGCTGTTCGAGAGTACACAGTTAAGAGAAACATCCTGACGCTCGCGCACGATCGGTACACCGGCGAAAGCTGGGTCGATTTCCTCGATATTGGCGCTCTCACAGATGAAACCATTGTTCAGCATCAGGAGCGAGAAGATCGCCTCCTGCGCTCCGATGGCGCCAAGTGAATGACCTGTAAGGGATTTTGTCGACGAGATCGGCGGCATATCGGAGCCGAAAACCTCGCGGATCGCGGCGATTTCGCGCTCGTCGCCGACCGGCGTTCCGGTGCCATGGGGATTGATGTAGTCGATCTTTTCGATCGCTTTGCCGTCGAAACCTTCGAGCGCCTTGCGCATGCAGCGCACGGCGCCCTCGCCGGAGGGGGCAACCATGTCGAAACCGTCCGAGGTGGCGCCGTAGCCGACCAGCTCGCCATAGATCTTGGCGCCGCGCCTGATGGCCCGCTCGCGCTCCTCGAGCACCAGCATCCCGGCGCCACCGGCGATCACGAAGCCATCGCGATTGGCGTCATAGGCACGGGAGGCCTTGGTCGGGGTGTCGTTGAACTTGCTCGACATCGCGCCCATGGCATCGAAGAGGACCGAGAGGGTCCAGTCGAGTTCCTCGCAGCCGCCCGCGAACATCACGTCCTGCTTGCCCCACTGGATCATCTCGGCCGCATTGCCGATGCAGTGGGCCGAGGTCGCGCAGGCGGATGAGATCGAGTAGTTGACGCCTTTGATCTCGAAGCTCGTCGCGAGCACGGCGGACGGACCCGAGCACATCGCCTTGGGCACTTCGAACGGGCCGATCTTCTTCGGCCCTTTCTCGAGGGCGACGTTGGTGGATTTGACGATCGCGTAGGTGGAGGGGCCGCCCGATCCGACGATGATGCCGGTGCGCTCGTTGACGACATCGTCGCGTTCGAGGCCGGCATCGCGGATCGCCTGATCCATGGCGATGTAGTTCCAGGCGACGCCCGCTTCCATGAAGCGCTTCGGCTTGCGCGGCACCGCCGCTTCCCAGTCGAGCTTCGGCTCGCCGTGGACCTGACAACGGAAGCCGAGCTCGGCGTATTTTTCGGCGCGCGAGATGCCGGATTTGCCCTCACGGAGCGATGCCAGCACCTCCTGCGTGGTGTTGCCGATCGATGAGACGATGCCCATCCCGGTAACGACGACCCGCCTCATCCTCGCACTTCCTTCCACGCCGGTTGCGACCTCCGCGGGCCGCTCTGGTCCAATTCGATTGCGGTGGGCCGATAGCTCCGCCCCCCGCGTACGTCTGTCAGGCCGGCGCGCTGTTCACACCCTCGCCGGCGCCGAAAAGGCCCACTTTCAGCTCGCTTGCTGTGTAGATCACCTGTCCGTCAGCCATCAAGGTGCCGTCGCCGATACCAAGCTTCAGCTTGCGCAGGATCACGCGCTTCATGTCGACGGTGTATTCGAGAACCTTCACCGATGGCAGCACCATGCCGGTGAATTTCACTTCGCCGACGCCGAGCGCGCGGCCGCGTCCGGGCGCGCCGAGCCAGCCGAGGAAGAACCCGGTCAGCTGCCACAGCGCATCGAGGCCGAGACATCCCGGCATGACCGGGTCGTCCTTGAAGTGGCAAGAGAAGAACCAGTCGCAGTTCGGGTTGCCCGCGACATTGAGCGTTGCCTTGATCTGGCCCTTGCCGTGCGCGCCGCCCGTCTCGGAGACGTGTGTGATGCGGTCGAACATCAGCATCGGCGGCAGTGGCAGCTGCGCGTTGCCGGCACCGAACAATTCTGCCCGTCCGCACGCCAGCAGATCGTCATACTCGAAGCTCGATCGCCGCTCTGTCATCGCGTTGCTGTGCGCCCCTCGTTCTAGTCCCCACGCCGTGGCGGCCACTGCATCAGCAGATCGGCCCCACGCCCATTCTGTTGCAGCGTTTACCTAACACATTCAACCGTGCGTTCAAATCCTGCAACATTCGCTGCGTGTCTATCACGTACCCGACGAGTGTCGCATAGTCGCGGGGGCAGAAAAGCGGCGCAAATCATTGGGTTTGGGCGCAAATGCCGCGCCTCTTTTGGTACGCTTCTAAGGGGCGGGGAGGATCTTGCCGGGATTGAGAAGATCCTGGGGATCCAAGGCCTTCTTGATTGCACGCATGGTTGCGACCGCAGCGCCGTGTTCGAGGTTCAGATATTTGATCTTGCCCTGGCCAACGCCGTGCTCGCCCGTGCAGGTGCCTTCCATGGCGATCGCGCGCTTGGCCATGCGCTCGATCAGCTTTTCGGCCGCGTCGATCTCCTTGGGGTTCGACATATCCACCATGGGCATGGTGTGGAAGTTGCCGTCACCGACATGGCCGACGATCGGCGCCGCGAGGCCCGACGCGCGAATATCCTCCAGTGTCTCGCTCACGCATTCCGCGAGGCGCGAGATCGGCACGCAGACATCGGTCGCGATGGTGTCGCGGCCAGGATAGGCCGCGCGCGCCGACCAGTAGCTCTCGTGGCGCGCTTTCCACAGGCGGCGGCGATCCTCTTCCTTCTCCGCCCACTCGAAGCTGCCCGCCCCTTCACCGCGCGCGATCTCCTCGAAGATGCGCACCTGATCACGCGTGCCCGCTTCCGTGCCGTGGAATTCGAGGAACAGCATCGGGCTCACCGGCAGGTTCATCTTGGCCTGCTCGTTGAGGATACGCACCGACGCCTCGTCGATCAGCTCCGATCTCGCGAGGCCGAGGCCCAGCTGGATCGAGGTGATGACCGCGTTGCACGCCGCCTCGACCGACGGGAACGGGCACACCGCGGCGAGAATGCTCTCGGGGATGCCATAGAGGCGCACCGTCAACTCGGTCATGATGCCGAGCGTGCCTTCCGAGCCGACGAGCAGCTTCGTGAGGTCATAGCCAGCCGATGATTTGCGCGCGCGCCGCGCGGTGCGGATGACGGAGCCGTCGGCGAGCACGGCGGTCGCGCTCAGCACGTTTTCGCGCATGGTGCCGTAGCGCGCGGCGGTGGTGCCGGAGGCGCGCGTCGCCGCCATGCCGCCGATCGTGGCTTCCTCGGCGCCGGGATCGACGGTGAAGAACAGGCCGAGATCGCGCAGATGATCGTTGAGCTGCTTCCTCGAGACGCCGGCTTCTACCGTCGCGTCGAGATCGCGGTCATTGACCGAGATGATGCGGTTCATGCGCGAGAAATCGAGCGAAAGTCCGCCGCGCGGGGCGTTGAGGTGGCCTTCGAGCGAGGTGCCGGCACCGAACGGGATGATCGGCACGCGATGCGCCGACGCGATGCGCACGACCTCCTGCACGTCCTCGGTGTTGTCCGGCCAGATCACGGCATCGGGCGGCTGGTTCTTGAGCCACGTGAGGGTATGCGCGTGCTGGCGACGAACGGCTTCACCCGTCTGCATCCGCTCGCCGAAGCGCTGGCGCAGGATGGCGAGCGCGGTCGCAACATCGCCGGTAGCGGGGGACAGGGTCTCGCTCATTGAGGCGTTCCTCGATCGGGCTGACGGTGCGTGATTTCACGCAGATGATTGGGCCGCCCGCACTACGGCGACCGTGGCGTGATCGGTGATATCGACGCCCCACAAGTCATACAGGCGGCCCGCGCCGCTGTCACGAAGCGGACTTGAGCGCCTTCGCCGCCTCGGGCGCGAAGTACGTGAGGATGCCGTCGGCACCGGCACGCTTGAAGCCGAGCAGGGCCTCCATCATCACGCGGTCGCCGTCGAGCCAGCCGTTGAGGCTCGCCGCCTTCAGCATCGCGTACTCGCCGGACACTTGATAGGCGTAGGTCGGGACCGCGAAGGTGTCCTTCACGCGCCGCACGATGTCGAGATAGGGCATCCCCGGCTTGACCATCACCATGTCGGCGCCCTCGGCGATGTCGAGGCCGACCTCGCGCAGCGCCTCGTCCGAATTCGCGGGGTCCATCTGGTAGGTGCGCTTGTCGCCGATCAGCGTCGCATTGGTGCCGATCGCGTCGCGGAACGGTCCGTAGAAGCCGGACGCATACTTGGCCGCATAGGAAAGGATCTGCACCTCATCGTAACCCGCGCCATCGAGTGCGCGGCGGATGGCGCCGATGCGGCCGTCCATCATGTCCGAAGGCGCGACGCAATCGACGCCGGCATCCGCCAGGGCCAGCGCCTGCCGGACGAGGATCGCGACCGTATCGTCGTTCAGGATGACGCCGCGATCGTCGAGAACGCCGTCGTGGCCGTGGCTCGTGTAGGGATCGAGGGCAACGTCGGTGATCACGCCGATCTCGGGGACGGCTTGCTTGATCGCGCGGACGGCGCGGCACATCAGGTTGTTCGACCGCTCGGCTTCGCTGCCGACCGGATCGCGCAGCGACCGCTCGACGTAGGGGAAAGGGGCGATCGCCGGGATGCCGAGTTTCGCGGCCTGCTCGGCCGCGCGCTGGGCCTCGGCGATATTCAGGCGGTCGACGCCCGGCATGTGGGCGACGGGGCCGCGGGCCTCGGTGCTGTCGATCAGGAACAGCGGCCAGATCAGATCAGCCGTGGTCAGCACATTTTCGGCGACGAGGCGGCGCGACCAGGGGCTCTTGCGGTTGCGGCGCATCCGCACCGTGGGGTAGGCGCCCAAAGCTGATGCTGGCGCTTCGTTGATTGGCTGTCGTGGCGCCTCGGGGCGCTCCAGCTTCAACGGCTTCATTCAGGGGTGCTCCCGGCTGGGGGCGGGGGAATGTGGCCCGCGCGCATCGATGACCATGGATTTGGACGCATTCTACGCTCCGCGCCGGTCCTGTCCACGGGTCTCGCGATCGTGTCGCGGGCAGCCCCTTGCGCCGTTCCCGAGAGGGGCGTAAGAGACCCACTTTAATGACCACTGAGAACACCTCCCCCTTCTATTTCCCCGGCCGCCATCTCCTCACCTGTGAGGGATTGAGCGCCAAAGAGATCAATTCCCTTCTCGATCTCGCCGACCGCGCCGCCGACATCAACAAACAGGTTAACAAGAAGCGTGACATCCTCCGCGGACGCACGCTCATCAATCTGTTTTTTGAAGCCTCGACGCGGACCCAGGCGTCGTTCGAGCTGGCGGGCAAGCGCCTCGGCGCCGACGTCATGAACATGAACGTCGCGACCTCGTCCGTGCAGAAGGGCGAATCACTGATCGACACGGCGATGACGCTCAACGCCATGCGGCCGGATCTGCTGGTGGTGCGCCATCACGCGGCCGGCGCCGTCGAGCTTCTTTCGCAGAAGGTCGACTGCTCGGTGATCAACGCCGGTGACGGCGCTCACGAGCATCCGACCCAGGCGCTGCTCGACGCGCTGACCATCCGCCGCGCCAAGGGCCGCATCGCCGGGCTGACCGTCGCGATCTGCGGCGACATTCTCCATTCGCGTGTCGCGCGCTCCAACATCCACGTTCTCAACGCGATGGGCGCGCGGGTGCGCCTCGTTGCACCGTCGACCCTGCTGCCGACCGGTATCGATCGGCTCGGCGCCGAGGTCTACACGGACATGTGGAAGGGCCTCGAGGACTGCGACATCGTGATGATGCTGCGGCTCCAGCGCGAGCGCATGGAAGGCAACTACGTGCCGTCGTCGCGCGAGTATTACCACTTCTTCGGGCTCGATCAGGAGAAGCTCGACTGCGCCAAGCCTGACGCACTGATCATGCATCCGGGCCCGATGAACCGGGGCGTCGAGATCGCCTCGCCGATCGCCGATCATTCGCGCAGCGTCATTCGCGAACAGGTCGAGATGGGCGTCGCCGTGCGCATGGCGGTGCTGGAGGCGCTGGCGCGCCATCTGCCGAACCATTGAGCCGCTCGGCAGGCACAGGGAAGGAATCGAACGCGTGAGGTCGCCCATGGCGAAGGATCAGACCGCGACTGGTGCGCAAGCTGCCGCGAGCACGGTGTTCATCAACGCCCGCCTCATCGACCCCGCCACCGGGCGTGACGAGCCCGGCGGCCTGCTGGTGACCGACGGCGTCATCGCGGATATGGGCGCGCATCTGCGTCGCAACGCGCCGGCTGGCGCGACCGTTGTTGATTGCCAGGGCCACATCCTTTGCCCGGGGCTCATCGACGCGCAGGTCTATACGGGCGATCCTGGCCAGGAACATCGCGAGACGCTGAAGACCGCGAGCTTCGCGGCTGCTGCCGGTGGCGTGACGACGATCGTATGTATGCCGGATACCGAGCCGGTCATCGATCAGGTGGCGCTGGTCGACTATGTGCAGCGCCGCGCCCGCGAGCGTGCGATCGTTCACGTCAGCATCATTGCCGCGCTGACCAAGGGCCTCAAGGGTGATGAGCTGGCCGAGATCGGCCTCTTGCAGCGCGCGGGCGCTGTGGCTTTCTCGAACGGCAAATCCTCGATCTCGAACACGCGCGTGATGCGCAACGCGCTCCTTTACAGCAAGGATTTTGGCGCGCTGATCATGCACCACACCGAGGATCCGTTCCTCTCCAACAACGCGGCGATGAACTCGGGCGAGGTTGCGACGCGGATCGGCCTTCCGGGCGTGCACAAGGCGGCCGAGACGATCGTGCTGGAGCGCGACGTGCGTCTCGTGGAGATCACCGGCGGGCGCTATCACGCCGCGACCATCTCGTGCGCCGAAAGCGTGGCCGCGATCCGTGCGGCGAAGGCGAAGAAGCTCCCGGTCAGTTGCGGCGTTTCGATCAATCATTTGACGCTCAACGAGAACGACATCGGTCCTTATCGGACGTTCTACAAGGTGCGCCCGCCGCTGCGCTCGGAAGAGGACCGCGTGGCGATGGTACGCGCGCTTGCGGCTGGCGACATCGACGTCATCGTGTCGAGCCACGATCCGCAGGATGCGGACGTCAAGCGCCGCCCGTTCGCGGAAGCAGCCGATGGCGCGATCGGCCTCGAGACGCTGCTCGCGGCGGCGCTGCGCCTCTATCATGCCGACGAGATCGGGCTCTTGCCGCTGCTGCGCGCGATGACGATCAATCCGGCGAAGCTGCTGGGCCTGCCCAGCGGCCGCCTCGAGAAGGGCGCGCCGGCCGACCTGCTGCTGTTCGATCCGGGCCAGCCATGGGTCGTTGATCGCGAGCAGCTCCGCTCACGCTCGAAGAACTCGCCGTTCGACGAGCAGAAGCTCCAGGGGCGTGTGCTCAAGACCATGGTTGCCGGCCGCATGGTCTACCAGTACGGTTCGTGACGTCACGCGGCGTCGCGCGCTGCTGCCTCACTCACCGGAATATCTGCGATGTCTTCCTCGATCATCCTGCCTGCATTGGCCGCGCTTGCGTTCGGCTATCTATTGGGGTCGATTCCGTTTGGGCTGCTGCTGACGCGCGCGGCGGGGTTCGGTGATGTGCGCGAGATCGGCTCGAAGAGCATCGGCGCGACCAACGTGCTGCGCACCGGCAGCAAGAAACTCGCCGCCGCGACGGTCCTGCTCGATGGCCTCAAGGGGACGGCGGCGGTGTTGCTGGCGCCGTTGATCTTCGCCTATATCGCGTCGACCTATGGTCCGCCGCGCGAAGGTCTGCTGGTCGCGCTTCTGCTGCCGTGGATGGCCGGGCTCGGCGCCGTCCTGGGACATCTCTATCCGATCTGGCTCGGGTTCAAGGGCGGCAAGGGCGTGGCGACGTACATCGGTGTTCTGCTTGGCGTGTACTGGCCGGCGGCGCTGGTGTTCTGCGTGTCGTGGCTCGTCATCGCCGTCGTCAGCCGCTACTCGTCGCTCTCGTCGCTCACCGCGACCTTTCTTACCTTCATTCATTTCATGATCGTGGGCGGTACGCTTGTCGTGCCGATCGTCGCCATTATTTCAGCCCTCATATTCTTGAAGCACCGCGAGAACATCCGGCGGCTCGTCGCGGGCGAGGAGAGCCGGATTGGTGTCAAAGCATGAGGCTTCGCCGCCGGGGCACGCGCGTGCCCCGCTTCCTGTCGCACCTCTCGGTGAGGAAGAGCGCATTGCCTGCCTGCGTCTTGTCAGGACCGAGGGCGTCGGTCCCGTTGCGTTTCGCGAACTGATCAATCTCTGCGGCGGGGCGGTCGAGGCGCTGGCTCGGCTGCCTGATCTCGCGCGGCGCGGCGGCCGCCGGGTGAGCCTGCAGATCCACCCGCGTGACAAGGCAGAGGCGGAACTCGCGGCGGCGCGGAAGATCGGTGCCGTACCGCTGTTCACGATCGAGCCCGGCTATCCGGCTGCGATGGTACACGCAGGCGTGCCGCCACCGTTGCTCTACGTGAAAGGGCGCGCCGAGCTGCTGACCCGCAACGCCATCGCGATCGTCGGCTCGCGTAATGCTTCGGCTGCGGGCCGCACGATGGCCGCCCAGCTCGGCGCAGGGCTCGGCGCGGGGGGTATGGTCGTCGTGTCAGGTTTGGCCCGGGGGATCGACGGCGCAGCGCATGCGGCGGCACTCGAGACCGGCACCGTTGCAGTGCTTGCAGGCGGCATCGACCACATCTATCCGCCCGAGCACGAAGACCTATACAACCGGATCGCGGTCCAAGGGTGCATCGTCAGCGAGCTGCCGCCCGGCTACCGGGCGCGGGGTAATGATTTTCCCCGGCGCAATCGGATCATCTCGGGGATTTCGCTCGCGGTGGTCGTGGTCGAGGCCGCGACGCGATCGGGGTCTCTGATCACAGCGCGTCGGGCGGCGGAGCAGGGCCGTGAAGTGTTCGCTGTTCCAGGTCATCCGCTCGATCCGCGCGCCGAAGGCACCAATCAGCTCCTCAAAGGCGGCGCGACGATCGCGACGTCGGCTGCGGATGTGCTGGAAGTCCTCGATCCGCAGATGAAGCCGGCATGGCGAGTCGTCGAGGAAGCAGAACCGGACGATGGGCTCGGTATTGACCATCCGATGGATGCTGCCGCGGATGGGGGCGGGACTACACCGTCCGCGACGCCGGAGGGCGCCCACGGCATTGTGCTTGCGGCCCTCGGGGCGGCGCCTGTTTCGATCGATGCCTTGGCGCGCGCCACAGGACTGCCGGTGCGGGCTCTGCAGGGCACTTTGCTCGAATTGACGCTGTCGGAGCGGATCGAGCGCCACGGGGCGCAGCTGGTCTCGCTGAAGCCCGCCGCGGATTGAGCGCGGCTGTGCTGAGGAGGGCTAGCGATCGCGAGCCTGGATCACCGACTCCCGATGGGCCACGACCAGGAGGCCCGCGAGCGTCGCACATTCGAGATTGTCGGCGATCTCTTTGAGTTCCAGGATCAGATCAGCGAGGTATTCGAGCTGATCGGCGCGGGTGATGTCCCCGGAAGCGTGGGCCGCGGGGTGGGACGAAGCGGTGTGACCGGTTGCGTGCGAAATGGGACGGCGCAGTGGTTGCATTGTTTTCGTCATGAACGACCGCCTCGAAAGATTGTGCCTGGATCAATATGCCCCTTTTAGTTGCATAAAAAGCTTAACGCAATCAGAGATGGAGTGTGCGGTTTGCTGCCTGGCATTTGCGCACAGGTTCCTTGGCTCTGGCTCGGCGGGCAAACGGGTGCCATCTCTGCGCGGATTCGTGGGCGAATTGACCAGACGGGCTCATGGCGCCGATCTAGTGAATTGTTTTAAAGAAATAATTTGAGCGCAGCGCAGCGATGAGCCGCAGGTTCGTTTGACAGTCCCTGCATCATCACCCATGTTCTCGCGCAATCTCACACCAGCGGCTGGCCTCGCAATTCGGGGACTTTCCCAGGAAGCCGTCGGATGTCCCCAAAGGTATCGCACCCCAATGAACATCGTCATTGTCGAGTCGGCCGCGAAGGCGAAAGCGATCAACAAATACCTCGGCTCGGCCTTCAAGGTGATCCCGAGCTATGGCCACATCCGCGACCTTCCCTCCAAGGACGGTTCGGTTGAGCCGGACAATGATTTCGTCATGCACTGGGACGTCGATGCCCGGAACGCCAAGGTGATCCGCGAGATCACCGCTGCGGTGAAGGGCGCCGACAAGCTGATTCTGGCGACCGACCCTGATCGCGAGGGCGAGGCGATCTCCTGGCACATCCTCAAGGTGCTGGAGGAGAAGAAGGCGCTCAAGAAGGGGATCCACGTCGAGCGGGTGACGTTCAACGCGGTCACCAAGCAGGCCGTGCTGGAGGCGATGAAGCACCCGCGCGAGATCGATGCGCCGCTGGTCGAGGCGTATCTGGCGCGGCGGGCGCTGGATTATCTTGTCGGGTTCACTCTGTCGCCCGTGCTGTGGCGCAAGCTGCCGGGCGCGCGTTCGGCGGGGCGTGTGCAGTCGGTGGCGCTGCGCCTGGTTTGCGAGCGTGAACGCGAGATCGAGGCGTTCCGGACCGATGAGTACTGGACGATCGAGGCGCTGCTCGCGACAGCGAAAAATGAAGAGGTGCGCGCGCGTTTGACCGCGATTGCCGGAACTTCTCTCAAGAAGCTCGACATCAAGGACGCCGCGACGGCCAACGCGATCAAGGCCGCGATCGAGAAGGGCGACTTCGTCATCACCTCGGTCGAGAAGAAGGCGGCGCGGCGCAATCCGGCGGCGCCCTTCACGACCTCGACGCTGCAGCAGGAGGCTTCGCGCAAGCTCGGCTTCTCGGCGAAGCAGACGATGAACGTCGCGCAGCGCCTCTATGAAGGCGTCGACATCGGCGGCGAGACGGTCGGCCTCATTACTTATATGCGAACCGACGGCGTTCAGATCATTCCCGAGGCGATTGCACCGATCCGCCGTTCGATCGAGAACTCGCTCGGCAAGCGCTACGTCGCGCCGTTCATCCGCGAATACAAGACCAAGGCGAAGAACGCGCAGGAAGCGCACGAGGCCGTCCGTCCGACAGATGTGTCGCGCCGGCCCGAGGACGTCGCGCGCCACCTGCAGAAGGATCAGGCGCGGCTTTATGAGCTCATCTGGAAACGCGCGGTCGCGAGCCAGATGGCGTCGGCCGAGCTGGAGCAGACAACGGCCGAGATCGAGGTCGAGGGCCGCGACGGCGAGAATTACGGGCTGCGCGCCACTGGCACCGTCGTCCTGTTCGACGGCTTCCTCAAGCTCTACGAGGAAGGCCGCGACGAGGAGGACGAAGAGAGCCGCCGCCTGCCGCCACTGAACCAGGGTGATCATCTCCAGGATCGCGGCGTCGACGCCAAGCAGCATTTCACCGAGCCGCCGCCGCGCTATTCGGAGGCGACGCTGGTCAAGAAGATGGAGGAACTCGGCATCGGGCGTCCGTCGACCTACGCGTCGACGCTCGCAGTGCTCGAGGATCGCGGCTACGTGCGCATCGACAAGAAGCGCCTGATCCCCGACGACAAGGGCCGCCTCGTCACGGCATTCCTCGAGGCGTTCTTCAAGCGCTACGTCGAATACGATTTCACGGCTGGCCTCGAGGAGAAGCTCGATCTCATCTCCGACCACCAGCTCGACTGGAAAGAAGTTCTGCGCGACTTCTGGAAGGAATTCACGGGGGCGGTCGCCGAGACCAAGGAGCTGCGTGTCAGCGACGTCCTCGAAGCGCTGAACGAGCTCCTGGGCCCGCACATCTTCCCCGACAAGGGCGATGGCTCGGATCCGCGCGCCTGTCCGAACTGCGGCGAGGGGCGGTTGAGCCTGAAGGTCAGCGGCAAGTTCGGCGCCTTCATCGGTTGCTCGCGCTATCCTGACTGCCGCTACACGCGTCAGCTCGCGCAGCCGCAGGACGGCGATCCCGAGATGGCGAACCCGGACGGCAAGCTGCTCGGCTACGACCCGGAGACGGGGCTGCCGGTGACGCTGCGTACGGGGCGTTTCGGTCCCTACCTGCAGCTCGGCGAAGGCAGCAAGGAAGAGAAGCCGAAGCGCAGCTCGATCCCGAAGGGGATCGATGCCGCGACGATCGATCTCGAAAAGGCACTGCAACTGTTGAGCCTGCCGCGCGAAGTGGGGCTGCATCCGGAGACGGGCACGCCGATCACGGCCGGGCTCGGCCGCTACGGGCCGTTCATCCTGCACGATGGGAAGTACGCCAACGTCGAGTCGATCGATGAGGTGTTTACGATCGGCATCAACCGCGCGGTGACGGTGTTGGCCGAGAAGGCCGCAGGCGGAAAGGGGCGTTTCCAGCGCGCTGGACCGACGGTGCTCAAGGAACTCGGCGAGCATCCGGATGGTGGCGGGCCGATCAAGGTGCTGTCGGGCCGCTACGGGCCGTACATCAATCACGGCAAGATCAACGCCAACGTACCGCGCGCGAAAGCGCCGGAGGACGTGACCGTCGAGGAAGCGGTGGCGCTGTTGGCCGAGCGTGCGGCCAAGGGTGGCGGCACGAAGAAGGCGAAGGCCAAGCCGGCGAAGAAGGCCGCAAAATCCGAGAAGGCCGCTGCCGACGAGACAGCGAAGAAGAAACCGGCGAAGAAGGCACCCGCCAAGAAGGCGCCGGCGAAGAAGGCGGCACCTGCTGAGAAGACGGCAGCGAAGAAAGCGAAGCCGGCCGCGAAGGCGGCGCCACGCAGACGCGACGCCGCCGAGTAGCTCTCACCCGAAAGACAGCGATTGGCGAAGAAAGAGAAGCGCCGGGACAAGCCCGATCGGTCCGGCCGGTCGGGCAAGGCGCGACCGCCGGGCGGGCCGAAGCGTGGCGGGCAGGTGCCCGCTGGACGGATGCCGACGCGTGAGGAGTTGCTCGACTACCTCGGCACCACGGCCGAGAAGGTCGGCAAACGCGAGATCGCGCGCGCGTTCGGGCTCAAGGGTGAAGATCGCCTCAAGCTGAAAGCGATGCTCATCGATCTCGCTGCCGATGGCGCGATCGTTGGAAACCGCAAAGCGCTCAAAGCCAAGGGCAAGCTGCCGCCCGTCGGCGTGCTCGAAATCGTCGAGCGCGACAATGAAGGTGAGCTGGTTGCGGTTCCGGCCGTCTGGGACATCTCCGAAGGCGAGAAGCCGAAAATCCTGCTCCTCCCGGCGCGTCGCGCGCTGGGGCCCGATGGCGAAGGCGCACTCGGCATCGGTGACCGTATTCTGGCGCGGGTGACGCGGCTCGAGGGCGTCGATGTGTTCGGCTACGCCTACGAGGCCGAGCCGATCAAGCGCCTGCCGCGCGAACGGAGCCGCCTGCTCGGTGTGTTCCGCAAAGCCGCACGTGGCGGCGGCGGCACCATCACGCCCGTCGATCGCAAGGCGCTCAAGGAATGGCCGGTTCACGCCGGTAACGAAGGTGAGGCAGCGGACGGCGATCTGGTGCGCTTCGATATCGTGCGCCGCCATCGCGAAGGCGTACCGCAGGCGCGTATCGTCGAGACGCTCGGCAATCCGCATGACCAGCGCCGCATCAGCCTTGTTGCGATCCACGCGCATGGATTGCCGGATGGCTTTCCGGACGCGGTGCTCGCCGAGACGGAGGACCTGCCCGAGATCGACATGCACGGCCGCGTCGATCTGCGCAACGTACCACTCGTGACCATCGATCCGGTCGACGCGCGCGACCACGACGACGCGGTGCTGGCCGAGCCCGATGGCGATGCGGCGAACGAAGGCGGATTCATCGTCACCGTCGCGATCGCAGACGTCGCGCATTACGTGCGGCCCGGCTCGCGGATCGATCGCGAGGCGCGATTGCGCGCGAATTCCGTCTATTTTCCCGATCGCGTCGTGCCGATGCTGCCGGAGAAAATCTCCAACGATCTGTGTTCGCTCCGCGAGGGCGAAGAGCGCGCGTGCCTCGCGGTGCGCATGGTGTTCGATCGCCATGGCGACAAGCGCCGCCACACCTTCATGCGCGCGATCATGAAATCAGCGGCGCGGCTCAGTTACCAGGAAGCGCAGGCCGCGATCGACGGGCAGCCGAATGCGCGCACGGCGCCGATGCTGGAGACGGCATTGAAGCCGCTGTGGGCCGCCTATGCTGCGCTTGCTGCCGCGCGCGACCGCCGCGCGCCGCTCGATCTCGATCTGCCTGAGCGCAAGATCGAGCTCAACGAAGCGGGCATGGTGCGCCGCGTGCATGTGCCCGAGCGGCTGGAAGCGCACCGGCTGATCGAAGAGTTCATGATTCAGGCCAACGTCGCGGCTGCCGAGCAGCTCGAAGAGGTGCGCGCGCCCGTCGTCTACCGCGTCCACGACAAACCGGGCGCGGAGAAGCTCAAGTCGCTGCGCGAGTTGCTCGAAGGTCTCGACCTGACGCTGCCCGCTGGCAACGCGATCCGGCCGAAGCATTTCAATACCGTCCTTGCGCTCAGCAAGGACAAGCCGCACGCCGAGTTCGTCAACGAGGTCGTGTTGCGCTCGCAGGCGCAGGCGGAGTACGCGACGTCCAATCTCGGCCACTTCGGACTCAATCTTCAACGCTATGCGCACTTCACCTCGCCGATCCGTCGCTACGCCGATCTGCTCGTGCACCGTTCGCTGATCGCGGCGTTGAAACTCGGCGCCGGCGGGCTGGACCCGGCGGAGCGCCCGCAGCTCGGCGCGATCGCCAAGGCGATCTCGGAGGCGGAACGCCGCGCGATGGCCGCTGAGCGCGAGACCATCGACCGGCTGATCAGCGCCTTCCTCGCCGATCGCGTCAATGCGGAGTTCGCCGCGCGCGTTTCGGGCGTCACCCGGTCCGGTTTGTTCGTGCGGCTCGCCGATACGGGCGCCGATGGTTTCATTCCGGCCTCGACCCTTGGCGGCGGTGAGTTCTGGCGCCATGTCGAGGAGGCTCACGCGCTGATCGGCGACCGCAGCGGGCGGGGCTACCGCCTCGGAGACCGGGTCGAGGTCAAGCTCGTCGAAGCGATCCCGATGGCCGGGGCGCTGCGCTTCGAGATGCTGTCCGATCCGGTGGCCATGCCGGAGCATGCCGGCCGCGGCGGCGCCAGCCACCGGCGGGGGCCGCGCATGGGCCAGAGGCGTCATAGAAGGCGCTGACAGGACGATAGGCTAAGCCGATGTGCGCGCCCGCGTGCCGCACCCACGTATGCAAAATGGGCCATGGACCCGTGGCGCGATACTGACTATCTCAGCATCAGGTGACGGGCTGATTATCAGCATTTGCCGAGCCCAAAACGTCGCCAGCATGAAAGGGCGGCCCGATGACAGATCTTCCCCTCGCCACCTCCGCAACACGAATAGATGCGCTTGCGCCACGCAGCACCGTCGACGCCATGTGGCGCGGTGCCAAGTTGCGCTGTCCGGCGTGCGGCGAGGGCCACCTCTTTCGCGCCTACCTCAAGGTCGCAGAAGCGTGCCCGTCGTGCGGCGAGGAATTGCACCATCACCGCGCCGACGATGCGCCCGCCTATTTCACCATCACCATCGTCGGTCATATCGTTGTCGCCGGTGCGCTGATCCTCGAGAAGGGCTGGGCGCCGGAAACGTGGGTTCACATGGCGCTTTGGCTGCCGCTCACCCTGCTCCTGTCGCTGGGATTGTTGCCGGTGATCAAAGGGGCGCTGGTCGGCCTGCAGTGGGCCAATCGGATGCATGGCTTCGGCGGCAGCGAGGATCAGCCCGAGCCCGAGCCGAGGCCAGCAAGTGAGAATGTAATCGGGAGCCGGCGTTGAGCGAGAACGAATCCTTCAAGGAACTGGTGGCGTCGCGCGCGGCGGCAAAGAAGACGGCTGCGGGAAAACCCGCCGCAGCGAAGGCACCGGCACTGAAGCCGCGTGACGCTGCGACGTTGATCATCGTCGACAGCTCAGGCAGTGCACCGCGGATTCTGTTTGGCAAGCGGCGTGACGATCTCAAGTTCATGCCCGGAAAATATGTGTTTCCGGGCGGCCGCATGGATGCCGATGACAAGGTCGTGGCGGCGGTGCGCGAGCTGCGCCAGGGCGAATCCGACAAGCTGCTCATCGATATGAAGGGCCGCCCGAGTCCGGCGCGTGCGCGCGGGCTGGCGCTGACCGCGATCCGCGAGACTTTCGAGGAAGCCGGTCTGATCATCGGCGGTGCCGCATCCGCAATGGCTGGCAATGAGTTGACGCCGCCCGCGGAAAACCCG
>CAZKZT010000025.1:15724-17953 GCA_964557265.1 uncultured Hyphomicrobium sp. | reverse complement strand
GCGTCATCCTGCTGATCCCCGCCATCATCGCCTTCTTCATCGACCGGCTGGCCCAGCGCCGGCAAGTGGCGCTCTTATCGGCCCGTGCCGTACCTTACGCGCCGAAACCGCGTGCATGGCGCGATCGCGCGGCGATCGCGGTCTGCTTCGTCGTGTCGATGGTTTTCATTGCCGTGCTGGGCATGGCGGTGTGGGCTTCATTTGTTACCTACTGGCCTTACAATCTCAGCCTGACGCTGAACCACTACGACTTCCAGGTCGTAGACGCGAGCGGTTGGCAACCGTTCTTCAACTCGCTCAAAGTGGGCGCCTACACCGCGATCATCGGCACCGCCGTGATCTTCTTCGGTGCCTACCTGGTTGAGAAGATCCGGCCCTTCCGCGGCCTGCGCCTCTTCGCTCAATTCCTCGCGATGCTGCCCATGGCGGTCCCCGGCCTCGTCCTCGGCCTTGGCTACATCTTCTTTTTCAACGCGCCGTGGAACCCGCTGAACGTCCTCTACGCGACGATCGCGATCCTGGTTCTCAACTGTACGGCGCACTTCTACACCGTGCCGCACATCACCGCGACGACGGCACTGAAGCAACTCGATCCCGAGTTCGAATCCGTCTCGGCCTCGATGAAGGTGCCGTTCTGGCGCACATTCTGGCGCGTCACGGTGCCGATCTCGCTGCCGGTGATCCTCGACATCGCGGTCTATCTGTTCGTGAGCGCGATGACGACCGTCTCCGCCGTCATCTTTCTCTATTCCACCGACACCAAGCTCGCCTCCATTGCGTCGGTCAGCATGGATGAAGCGGGGTTCACCGCTTCCGCCGCCGGCATGTGCGTCCTGATCGTCATCGCATCGATGGCGGCAAAGCTGCTGCAATTGCTCGTCGATCGCATCATACTGCGCCGCATGCAGGCATGGCGGACCCGCTGAGGGCGGAACCGATGGTCAAAACGACACCCGCACAATCCGAGAGCGACACCAACACCACGCCAGCGCGCGCGGCTTGGCGCGCCAGTCACGTGGATGCGTCAACGCAATCGCTGCTCGACCGCGATGCGGCAGCCTTTCTCCACCAATCCGTATCGACGCCGTGCCTGACCGCGATCTGCAAGGCCGAGGGCATCTTCCTCGAAGATCTCGCCGGCAAGCGGTACATGGATTTCCACGGCAACAACGTCCACCATATCGGTTACGGCCACCCGCGCCTCAAGCGCGCGATCGCCGAGCAGATGGACGCGCTGCCCTTCACGCCGCGCCGTTTCACCAGCGCACCAGCGGTGCAGCTTGCCGAAAAGCTTGGCGCCATCGCCCCCGGAACGCTGTCGAAGGTGCTGTTCACAACCGGCGGATCGGACGCCATCGAGGTCGCGATCAAGGTCGCGCGCGCGGCGACTGGGCGCTTCAAGACACTGTCTTTCTGGGACGCCTTCCACGGCGCTGGCTTTGGCGCATCCAGCGTCGGCGGCGAAGCCCTGTTCCGCAGCGGCCCGCACGGACCGTTGATGCCCGGCGCCGAGCACGTCGCGCCGTTCGGCAGCTTCAACTGCCCATACGGTGGCAGGAACGCGCAGGAGTCGGGCGATGCCTGCGCGCGCATGATCGAATACGTGCTTGGCCGCGACGGCGACTTCGCCGCCTTCATCGCCGAGCCGATGCGCGCCGTGCCCTACGTCGCGCCGCCTGGCTTCTGGCAGAAGGTCCGCGCCGCCTGCGATCGCACCGGCACGCTGCTGATCTTCGACGAGATCCCGACGGGCCTCGGCAAGACCGGTACGATGTTCTCCTGCGACCACGATGGCGTCGTCCCGGACATCCTGGTGCTCGGCAAGGGGCTCGGCGGCGGCATATTGCCAATCGCAACGGCGATCTGCCGGCCGGAACTCGACGTCGGCGGCGCGTGGGCGTTCGGCCACTACACGCACGAGAAGAACCCGGTCACCGCACGCGCCGCACTTGAAACAATCGCAATCATCGAGGAGGAACGCCTCGTCGAGAACACCGCGCGGGTGGGTACGGCGGCGATGGCGCGCCTTACAAGCTGGACAAACGAGATCGAACAGATCGGCGAGGTGCGCGGTCGCGGGTTCCTCATCGGCGTCGAGCTGGTCACGGATCGCGCGAGCAAAGCGCCCGCCAATGCGCTCGCCGAGCGCACCATGTACGCGGCGCTGGAACGCGGTCTTTCTTTCAAGACGACGATGGGTAACGTGCTGACGCTCACGCCGCCGCTGAT
>CAZKZT010000025.1:0-15624 GCA_964557265.1 uncultured Hyphomicrobium sp. | reverse complement strand
TAGGCGCCGTACAGCTCCGCAATCGTCTCCTCGCCGATGCCGAACGATGTCGATGCGCCGCACCCGCTGGTCACGATGACGATGCGGATGCTGTCCGACGGCTTGTCAGTCATCCGCCATTCGGGCGCCGACGCATAGGTGCCGACCCAACGCTCCGTCACCGTGCGGCCGGGCAGATCCAGCACCCGATCGAATTCCTCGAGGATGATGTCATCCACTTCGGTCGGCGCGAATGGATCAGGCGTCGTCGCATAGTGATGGCTGTCACCGACGACGAGCGAGCCGTCGGCGGATTGCGTGACGATCAAATGCACGCCGTTCTCCCGCGCGGCCTTGAGATCGCGATCAAGCAGCGCCTTGAGCGGCGCCGCGGCGGGCAGCTCCGAATAACCGAGATAGCGCCCAAGGCCGAGATCGGACATCACCGCCGTCTCGAACGTCACCGGTCTCGCCGGGCGGACACGCAGCATGTGCAGCTTGCAGCGCGTCACGTTGTAGGGCGCGATCCGCTCGGGAAACAGCGAGGTGAAATCATCGCCCGGACACACGATCGCCGCCTCGGCGCGGATCGTACCGCGCGTCGTCTCGATCACCGGCGGCGCGACATCCAGCGCCTGCGTCTGGCGGCGGAACGCGACGCCGTATTTTGCGGTCAGGTAGGCCGCAACCTTCGGAATGGCCGTGCGCGATTCAACACGCAGTTCGTGCGGGCTGTAGAGTGCCGTACGCACCGCATCCGCCCTGACCGCCGGCACCTTCCGCGCCGCTTCCGCTGCGGTCAGCCGCTGACAGCCCTCGCCCATCTCGGTCGCGAGGAACGCATCGATGACCGCTTCCGATTCCGGATAACGCGCCGTCAGAAGCATCCCGCGCTGGAGAACCTCGATCCCGGCCTCGGGCGCAATCTCGGCCCAAACCTCGCGCGCCTTGCGCGCCATGTTCCAGCAGTCACCCGCCCCCTGACCGGTTACCGTGACGAAACCGAAGTTGCGGATCGAGGCCCCGTTTGCCTGCGCGTCCCGATCGATAACCACGACTTTCTTGCCCCGGCGCGCCGCCGCGAGCGCGTGCGCGAGACCGACGATACCGGCGCCGACGATGGCCAAGTCATACATGGTGAACCTGCAGCGGGTGGGAGGAAAGGAGCGATCGCCCGAGAGTAGAACACACCATCCTGACCGGCAACGGCCGGCGGCGAGAACGGGCGCGATGAAGCGGCTGGATTGATCTAGGCGGCAGGCGGAAAGGGCTTTACAAAACTCTGTCACAATTCGCGGACGACGGGATCACCGCGGGACGCCGCACGATCACAAGGGGGGCTGCAATTGACGAGCGATGTCGCATCAGGATCGCCCAGCGCGGGCGCCCCGTTCCGCTTCAAATCGGCCGAGGAGGCGCATCGCTACGTTTCGGCGTCGAGCCTGCAGCAGGTCAAGCTCGGCCTCGCGGACGTGGACGGCATCCTGCGCGGCAAGTATGTCTCACGCGAAAAGTTCCTCGGCATCCTGGAGAAGGGCTTCGGGTTCTGCGATGTGATCGTCGGCTGGGACTCGAACGACCAGCTCTACGACAACGTCAGCATCACCGGCTGGCATTCGGGCTACCCTGACGCAAGCACCCGCATCCTCCCCGAAACAGGTCGCCTGCTCCCCTTCGAAGGCAACACGCCGTTCTTCCTGTGCGAACTTGCGGATACGGCCGAGACGGTCTGCCCGCGCGGCCTGTTGCGCCGCGTCCTCGCCAAGTGCGACGCACTCGGCTTCTCGGCATCGGCTGCGTTCGAGTACGAATTTTTCCTGTTCGACGAGACACCGGACAGCATCCGCGCGAAGAACTACCGCGACCTCAAGCCGATCACGCCCGGCTTCTTCGGCTACTCGGTGCTGCGCAGCTCGGTGCATTCGGAGTTGTACCGCGACCTGATCGCCATGTGTCACCAGATGGACATGCCGATCGAGGGCCTGCACACCGAAACCGGCCCCGGCGTGCTCGAAGCCGCGATCGCTGTCGATGATGCGCTCAAGTCCGCGGACAAGGCGATCCTGTTCAAGACCTTCACCAAGGTGTTCGCGCAGCGCCGCGGCCTGATGGCGACATTCATGGCCAAGTGGTCGAACGACTGGCCGGGCCAGAGCGGCCACATCCACATCTCGCTGCGTGACCGCGCCGGCAAACCCGTCTTCCACGACGCGAACGCGGAAGGCACGATCAGCACCACGATGCGCCACTTCATCGGCGGCCAGCAGCGTCTGATGCCGCATTGGCTCGCGATGGTGTCGTCGACCGTGAACTCCTACTCGCGCCTCGTGCCGGGCTTCTGGGCGCCGACCAGCGCCACCTGGGGCACGGAAAATCGCACGACGGCGCTGCGCGCGATCCCCGGCAGTCCGTCGTCGCAACGTGTCGAATATCGGATCGCCGCGGCGGACGCCAATCCGTACATCGCGCTCGCCGCCGCACTCGGGAGCGGGCTGTGGGGCATCGAGAACAAGATCGAGCCGCCGCCGGCCATATCCGGCAATGCCTATGCGCAACCGCAACCACCTGAGTCGGGACTTCCCGGCACGCTATGGGAAGCGGCCCAGCGTTTGAAGGCCTCGCAGGAAGCCCGCGCCATGTTCGGCGATGCCTTTGTCGATCACTTCGCCGCAACCCGCGAGTGGGAAGAGCGGGAGTTCCGCAAGCACATCACCGATTGGGAACTGTCGCGCTACTTCGAGATCATCTGAGCGGACACACATGACATCCTTCAAAACGATCAGCCCCGTCGATGGCTCGGTCTACGTCGAACGTGCCCACGCAAGCGACCAGGCTATCGAAGCGGCACTCGCCCGCGCGGCGGCCGCCCAGCGCGATTGGCACCGCACACCGCTCGCCGAACGTGCACGCCTGATGACCGCATTCGTCGATGCTTTCATCGCGGACCGCGATGAGATCGCGCGCGAGTTGACGTGGCAGATGGGGCGGCCAATCCGCTACACGCCCGGCGAGGTGCGCGGTTTCGAGGAGCGTGCGCGCACGATGATCCGCCTCGCACCGGAAGCGCTCGCCGATCTCGACGTTGGCGCAAAGGACGGTTTCAAACGCTTCATCCGCCGTGATCCGGTCGGTGTCGTGCTCGTCATCGCGCCGTGGAACTACCCTTTCCTGACGGCGGTCAACGCGGTGGTGCCGGCGCTGATGGCCGGCAACGCGGTGCTGCTCAAGCACGCACAGCAGACGCCGCTCTGCTCGGAACGCTTTGCCGCCGCCGCAACCAAGGCCGGACTTCCCGACAGTCTGCTGCAGTTCCTTCACATGAGCCACGATGCAACCGCGCGCCTCATCGCGCATGAGCAGATCGGCTACGTCGCCTTTACCGGATCGGTCGCCGGTGGTGCGGCGATCGAAAGCGCGGCCAACGGCCGATTCATCGGTGTCGGCCTCGAACTCGGCGGCAAGGATCCCGCCTACGTCCGCGCAGACGCGGACCTCGATCACGCCGTCGAAAATCTCGTTGATGGCGCCTTCTTCAATTCCGGCCAATCGTGCTGCGGCATCGAACGCATCTACGTGCACGCGTCGGTCTACGACGCGTTCGTCGACGGTGCCGCCGCATTGACGCGGAAGTATGTGCTCGGCAATCCGACCGATCCCGAAACGACGCTCGGCCCCCTGGTGCGCACCGCTGCCGCCGATTTCGTGCGTGCGCAGACGGCGGAAGCCATTCGCCAGGGCGCCCGCCCGCTCATCGACGAGAAGGCCTTTGCGTCGAGCGAGGCCGGAACCCCCTACCTCGCGCCACAGGTTCTGATCGGCGTCGACCACACCATGCGCGTCATGACCGAGGAAAGTTTCGGTCCTGTCGTCGGCATCATGAAGGTCGGCTCGGATGAGGAAGCGATCGGCCTCATGAACGACAGCGACTTCGGATTGACGGCCGCGATCTGGACTCGCGATGCCGACGCCGCGATCGCAATCGGCGATCGCGTGACCACCGGCACCTGGTTCATGAACCGCTGCGACTACCTCGATCCCGATCTCGCCTGGACCGGACGCAAGAAGTCGGGACGCGGCGTTACGCTGTCGGCACTCGGCTACGAACACCTCACGCTGCCCAAATCCTTTCACCTGCGCCTCTCAACGGAATAGGCTGACATGCCCGCGCTCACATCGAATTGGAACTACCCGACGCCGATCAAGTTCGGCCCCGGCCGTATCGCCGAGCTTCCCGACCTCTGCAAAGCGGCGGGCATCACGCGGCCGCTGTTCGTCACCGATGCCGCGCTCGCGAAGCTGCCGATCGCCGTTGACGCGCTCAAGCGGTTGACTGACGCGGGCCTCGCCGCCGCGCTCTATAGCGACGTGAAGCCGAACCCCAGCGCAGCAAACGTCATCGACGGCGTCGCCGCCTACAAGAAGGGCAGCCATGACGGCGTCGTCGCGTTCGGCGGCGGCAGCGCACTCGATGCCGGCAAGGCGATTGCATTCATGTCGGGCCAGTCGCGTCCGCTGTGGGATTTCGAGGATGTCGGCGACAACTGGACCCGCGCCGACCTCGACGGCATCGCGCCGACCATCGCGATCGCGACCACGGCGGGCACCGGCTCGGAGGTTGGCCGTGTCTCCGTCATCACCGACGAGGAGACCCACACCAAGCGGCTCATCTTCCACCCGAAGATCATGCCGGTCGCGGTGATTGCCGATCCCGAGCTCACGATCGGTGTGCCGCCGCATCTCACCGCAGGCACCGGCATGGACGCGCTCGCGCACTGCCTCGAAGCCTATTGTGTCGACAGCTATCACCCGATGGCCGATGGCATTGCGATCGAAGGGATGCGGCTGATCCGCGAATGGTTGCCCATCGCCTGCCGCGAAGGCACCAACGTCGAAGCCCGTGCGCATATGCTGTCGGCCGCAACCATGGGCGCGACGGCGTTCCAGAAAGGGCTCGGCGTCGTGCATTCGCTGGCCCATCCGGTCGGGACCTTCTACGGGCTCCATCACGGCCTGCTCAACGGCGTGCTGATGCCGTATGTCCTGCGCTTCAACCGTCCGGCAATCGAGCCCAAGATGGCCGTCCTGGCGCAGGCGCTCGGCCTGCCGACGCCGGGCTTCGAAGGCGTCGCCGCCTGGATCGATGCGTTGTGCCGCGAAGTCTCCATTCCTCGCACACTGGCTGAACTCGGCGTCGATGACAGCAAGGCCGACGCGATCGCGCGCGCCGCCCTGGTCGACCCTACCGCGCCGACGAATCCGATCCCGCTCGAAGAGGCACCTGTGCGCGCCCTGTTCCTGGAAGCACTTCGCGGGCGTACGTGAGGCCTCGGCGGCGCCCCATTGGCACTGAACAACGTCTCAATGAGTTGTTAACAGCAAAGAGATCAGATTTTCGCCACAGAGCGGAACATTTGCCCATGCCGGAAGTTACTTGGCAAAAGCATGGGCAATTACACAATGGACAAGACGACACTCAAAGTAATCGGAGCGCGCCTGAAGCGCGAATTCGCCGCGATCGAACAGCTACCGTTTCCGCTGCAGCAGGCGCTGGCTGAACTGGCCGCCCGTGAGGAAGGGCGGCCACAAGCGGAAGGAGACGGCGAAAGCGAGCCTGATCCAGCCACACAGAAGAAGGGTTGCGCGGATCAGCGAGAGCGGACGGCGCATCGGCCGCGGTCATGTTGACCGATGCCCTCTCGGAAGCGGATTCACCCTGCTGCCGAAGCGCCGGCCTCAACCTTTTCGATGTCTCCAGCCGCCCGAACGCAACCATTGTGCTTGCCGCGCATTTATCCCTTTGGGCACCACACTGGCGATTTCGCGCGTCATCCCCCGTTGCACATCCCGGTGCACATGGGGTGACATCAAGCGGGCGCCTTGACATGAACGCCCCCTCACAAGACTAATTCTTACGAACCGTATACTTGCAGCCAAAAGAGATCAGCTCGATTGTTCGCAAGCCGAGTGCCGCCTCAGCGGATCCGCACCCTACTCAGTCTGTTTGCGTTTGCGCTGACGCTGCCGCTCGTCGCGCTGGCCGCTTTTGCCTTTCGGGAACTGGCACTGCGCGAGGAAGAATCCGTCGAGGACCGCGTTGCTCAGGTCGCCCAATTGCTTGCCGGCGATGTTGACCGCGAGCTTTCACGCGCCCTGGTGACATTGGATACGCTGGCCACCTCCCCGGCCCTTGAAGACGATGATCTTGCCACGTTTCACGACCGCGCGCGCCGCGTTTACAGTCCTGATCTGGCCGCCATTCTGCTGATCGATACCAGCATGGCGCAGCTCCTCAACACGCGCGCCGAGTTCGGCACGCCGCTGCCGCCGACCTCCGATCCCGAAACCGCCAAACGCGTGATCGCAACCAAGCAACGCCAAGTATCCGATCTGTTTCACGGCGTCGTTTCGAAGCAATACGTCATCAACATCGAAATCCCGATCATACGAAATGGCGCCGTTCGCTATGTGCTGATCATGGCCATCAACACGACGCGCTTTGCCGATCTCCTGCGCGAACAACGCCTGAACGACCAATGGCTCAACAAGATCAGTGACAACAAGGGCCTCATCCTTGCACGCTCAGACGCCCACGAGACGCACGTCGGCCAGCCTGTCCCCTCCGACATCATCGCGCGCAGACGCTTGTCGCGCGGCGTGATCCGCAGCACGGACAGTACCGGTGCGCACGTGATCCAAGGAACGGCGCGTTCCTCGATTGCCGGCTGGACGGTGACCGCCACGGTGCCCGCATCCTATGCCGAGGACGCGCGCCGGCGCGGTCAGTTCTTTTCGATCGCCCTCGTCACGACAGCGATCGCCCTGGGCCTTGCCCTCGCCTACGTGTTCGGCGGCTTGATGACGCGACCTCTGCAGGAAGCCACGTCCGCCGCCGCCAATGTCGGCGCCGGCGCGCGCGTGGAGGCGCTTCACTCGCCACTGGTGGAAGCCAATGCGCTGACGCAGGCGCTCAGCGATGCCTCGCACGAACTGCGTCGTCGGCAAGACCACGCCCAATTTCTCATGCGCGAGCTCGCGCATCGCTCCAAGAACCAGCTCGCCGTTGTGATGGGCATGGCCGTGCAGACCGCGCGCCAGTGCACGACGCTTCCCGAGTTCCTCAAGCAATTCAATCAGCGCATCCACGGGCTCGCCAAATCACAAGACTTGATGGTCGCGCGAAGCTGGGAAGGCGCGCTGCTCGAGGATCTGGTCCGCGCGCAGCTCGACCTGTTCGGCGCGACATCCCGGGCGGACATCCGCGGGAACAGGATTTTTCTCAACGCGAACGCCGTCCAGAACATCGGCTTCGCCCTCCATGAGCTCGCGACCAACGCATCCAAGCACGGGGCTCTCGCCACCCCCGGCGGCCGCGTGCACATCAGCTGGCGCGGGCCAGAACCGGACAATCGACTGCACATCGAATGGGTCGAGACCGGCGGCCCTCTCGTTCAACAGCCGGAGCGCCGCGGATTTGGGCATACCGTTATAACAACACTGGTCGCGCAGGCTCTTCAGGGCACCGCCAGCCTCGATTTCGATGCGGAAGGCATTCAATGGCGGCTGGACATCCCGGGCACATTCGTGCTCCCTGAACCATCAACCAAGGCGACTACGATTACATGATCGGAATCGAGAACAATCTGCATTCGTTTCCACTTTGGCTCGCCGCCACATCCGGGAGTGGGGACGAGCCGTCGTCAGCGCGCGACGATGGAAGCGGCGTCGAAGCCAATTCATTGCGTGTGCTCATCGTCGAGGACGAATTTTTCATCTCGCTGAACACCGAGATGATGCTGATAGACCTCGGGCATGTCGTGGTCGGCACAGCAGTCACCGCGGATCAGGCCGTCGCCATGGCGGAACGCGAACGGCCCGACGTGATCCTCATGGATGTGCGATTGATCGGTGCGCGCGACGGCATTGATGCCGCCGAGGAAATCCGCAACCGGTTCGACATCGCCAGCATCTTCGTTACGGCGAATGCCGATCCTCAGACGCGGCTGCGCGCCGCGGCGGTTCGGCCAATTGCCTTCCTGGAAAAGCCACTTACGGAACAGCGCCTGCGCGCCGGCCTGGCGAACGTCGCCCTCTCGTGACGCGTGCACGTTGCACGCCGCCCACCATCATGAACATCGGCACGATCGCGCGCATTCTGGTGCGCGCATTCGTTCAGAAGCCGCGCGCGACGTGTGACGTGATGATCACTACGGTGAGGAACATTTCGAGGGGCCCTGCGTTTTTCCTTTGAGAGCCCGTTGACGGCTCGGCCAAACACAGGAGCGTAAAATGGATTGGGACCGGATCGAAGGTAACTGGAAGCAGTTCACCGGCAAGGTGAAGGAGAAGTGGGGCGACCTCACCGACGACGATCTTGCCAGGATCAATGGCAAGCGCGAGCAGCTCGAAGGCGTGCTCCAGAATCGCTACGGCTACGCCAAGGACAAGGCGCGCGAAGAGGTCGACACCTGGTCCCGCGACCTCAAGTAGTCAACCGCCCATGTTGTGCAAAAGCCCGGCTCCGGCCGGGCTTTTCATTTGTCCGGCGGAAGTGTTGCATCTGCGTAATATCTCGCTCGTTGGCCACCCCTTATAGTGCCGCAAGCCAAGGGGAGCGGGGCCGATGAAAAACAAATTTGCTGCAACCGCCATTTCGCGCACGCGAAAGGCAGATGGCGGCACGTTGGAGATCACGCTCGCCGATGCCGCGGGACGGGAAACCGTGATCAAGGTCGCTGCGGACATGGCGCAGCGTCTGGCGCAGGAGCTGGGCGAGTTCGCGAAAGGCGCATTGCGTGGCCGCGATGCCGCGCTGACCAAACGGCCCAAGTCCTTCGCGGTTGGCACCGGGCGTTACGATAATCTCGTGCTGATCCGCTTCGAGGATGATGCGCCCTACGCGCTCGATGCCATCGACGCGATGGATCTCGGCGAAGCGCTGCTCGAACAATCGGAGAGCGTCGCCGATCGGCCGGAAAAGGTTCTGCAGTAGAGACCGTGCAACGCTTCCGCAGCGGCTCGCAGAACATGCCCGCGAGCCGCTGATTGATTGGAGGCGCGTGACTATTTCAATGTGATCGCGAGACCGCTCAGATCGATATTCGCGAGCAGACCGACCTGACGCCCCGTCAACTCGAGCACGGCGCCTTTCTGGTTGGTCAGAACAATCGCGCGGGCCCCTTTGCCAACCGCAAGACCGGCGCCGGCCGCGGCGTATACGCCGGCCACGTCTGAAGGACGGCGAATATTGCTGACACGCCCGTGCAGCACCGTCTTCGAGCCGCCGAATACCAAGCCATAGTCGATGCCGCCGGTCGACAGGCGATAGCGCCGGCCGTGGAAATCGAGGACGCCGCTCCCACCCGATCCGCCGATGATCCAACCCGCCTTGTAGATCGTCAGCGATACCCTGCCGCTATCCGCGAGGCCAGGTGTCGACAAACCGATAGCGAGAGCCAACGCAAGCAACGCAGAGCGGAAGGCAGATGAGATCTTCATGGCAACTCTCCCGGAGGGTTCAAAGCAGGCGCGACAGTGCGTGCGAATCACAGGCGCCCATTTTAGCGCAATGATAGGGAGGAAACGTGGTCATGCTGAAAGGCCCGGCCGCTGCTCGACGCCTCAACCTCGGTCCCGGTTATCGGGCTTGGGTTCGGCGATCCCGTAGCCGGAAGAGTGGGACCCGGATTGAGCCTGCGCCGCCTGCTGCAATCGCGCCATCAGGCTTTGCGCCCGGAACAGCGCGTCCTCGACACCAATCTCAGCGGCGGTGAAATCCCCGTTCTCCGCTGCTGCGGCTGCGGTCGTCAGGCTCGCCGCCGCCGCGCGCATTTCGGCCACCAGTTCTTCGTTCGACATGGGAAGCCTCGCATCCTTGTGAACCAGGAACGCGGACGGGTCGCCGCCGTTCCCGCGCAATTGTGCAGATGAGGTTCGTGGTTGAGCTGGGCGACGCACCGGTGCGATGCTGGCGGCGCGGTTAGCCCGGTGGGATTACAGAAAAGGGAGTGTAAGGCGGTGCGCTACGATCTTCTCATACGCGGCGGAACGGTCGTCTCGGCCCATGACATGGCCAAGGCGGACGTAGCCGTGAAGGACGGCCGCGTCGTTGCCGTCGGTGCGCTGGCGGACACCGCGACGGAAGAGATCGACGCGACGGACATGCTCGTGATGCCGGGCGGCGTCGACACCCATGTGCACCTCGATGAACCCTCACGCGGCCCTCAGATCAGCGACGATTTCCAATCGGGTACGGCTTCAGCCGCCGCAGGCGGCACGACCACGGTCATCACCTTCGCGCGCCAGGGCAAAGGTCAGTCGATGACCGCCGTCGTCGCGGACTACAGCGCCCGCGCGCGCAAGGCAATCGTCGACTACGCCTTCCACCTGACGATCTCCGACGCGACGCCAACGGTTCTCGACGAGGAAATCCCCGCCCTCGTCGCCGAGGGGCACCGTTCGATCAAGATCTTCATGACTTACGATGGCGTGCGCGTCGATGACGGCGCGGTCATCCGCGTGCTCGCGGCGGCACGGCGCAACGGCGCGCTGCTCTGCGTCCACGCCGAGCACCACGAGCTGATTTCGTGGATGGGCGAGCAACTCGTCGCGGCTGGCCTCACCGCGCCAAAGTATCACCCGTGGGGCAAGCCGATGATCGCCGAACGCGAGGCGGTGCATCGCATCATCTCGCTCGCGGAAGCGCTCGACTGCCCGATCCAGATCTTCCATGTCTCGGGCGCGGAGTCGGCGCAGGAGATCGCGCGGGCCCAGGCGCGCGGCCTCAAGGTGTGGGGCGAGACCTGTCCGCACTACTTCATCCTGACCGAGGACGACCTCGATCGTCCCGGCTTCGAGGGCGCGAAGTTCATCTTCGGGCCGCCCGCGCGCACGATCGCGGATCAGGAGGCACTTTGGCAGTACGTCCGCTCCGGCGTTCTCGACGTCATCTCTTCGGACCACGCGCCGACGAATTTCGACGACCCCAAGGGCAAGAAGTTCGCGGGCGAAGACGGCCCGTTCACGAAGGTCCCGAACGGCATTCCGGGCCTCGCCGCACGGCTCCCGGTCTTCTTCACCGAGGGCGTCTCCAAAGGGCGGATCGATGCGCCGACGTTCGTGCGTCTCGTCTCGACCAACCCCGCCAAGCTGGTCGGTCTGCATCCGAAAAAGGGAGCGATCGCGCCAGGCAGCGACGCCGATATCGTGATCTGGGATCCGCTCAAGTCCGTGACGCTGACCAATGCGCTGATGCATCACGGCGGCGACTACACGCCGTACGAGGGCTACCGCACGACAGGGTTTCCCGTCCGCACGCTGGTCCGCGGCGTCACCGTTTTCGACGGGGCGAACGTCGTCGGCGCGCCGGGTCACGGGCAATTTTTGCCGAGAGGTCCCTACCCGAAGATCGAACCGCTCGGCCGCTTTCCAACGCCGTTCAATCCGGTCGACCGTAAAATCGTCCGATAGCCGGAATCTCCGTGAGGGAGGCGGCGGTCTCCCTCGCAAACCCCGCATTGTTGCGAATTGTTCTCAGTCAATTCCACGGTGCGCGCGCCGCCATTGCCACCGGCGCGCGCCAGGCCCGGGCCGCGTGACCGCATTGCCAAGGCCCCCGCCTATCCGCTAACCATCGACGGTGCGCGGCTTGAGCCGCAACGTGATTGCTGCTCAGTTGGGGCGCATATTCCGGAGACGCTTCAAGCCGCACAATTGTCCCTGCACGCGCAGCACACCACACACCGCCCGGCGGCCCGCAGATCAGCCCCCTGAGCGCACCCACCGCATTCACAGAAACCACGTGAGGAACGCCATGACCCTATCCCGACGCGAAGCACTCATCGGAGGCGCAACCACCATCGGCGCCGGCCTGCTCCCCTCGGTCGCGCTGGCCCAGAGCGCAACCGCCACCCTCGCCTACGGACCGGCCACCCCCGTCTATGCGCTCGGTGCCATCGCGGAAGCGAAGGGCTTCTTCAAGGATGAAAAGCTCGACTTCAAGCTGGTGGTCGGCAACGCCGGCACCCATGGCCGGCAGGCGCTGGCAGCGGGACAGGCGCTGTTCGCCCACGGCGACGCCAGCCATCCCCTGCAGCTCTCGACGCGCGGCAAGCCGAGCAAGATCATCATGGCGTCGCAGATGATCTCGTCGATCGCCAGCATCGTCGTGCGCAAGGATCTCTTCGACGCCGGCATCACGACGGTCGAGAAGCTCGCCGACTACAAGCGTCCGGACGGCGCCAAGCCCATCGTCGCAGCGACGGCGATCGGCTCCGGCACCTGGATGTACGGCACGTACGTGTTCGAGTCGAAGAAGCTCGGCGATCGCGTCAACTGGGTTGCCGGCGGCGGCCCCAAGACTTTGTTCCCCGGCCTGCAGACGAAGCAGTTCGACGCCATCATGGCCGTCCCCGGCTGGATCATCGAAGCGCGCGACAACGGCTTCGGCGTGCCGATCTATGACACCTCGAAGCCCGGCGTGTTCGAAAAGGACTTCGGCGGCACGGTGCCGGTGCTGGTCGTCTACACGCTCGCCGAGACCATCGCCGACAACAAGCCGCTGGTGCAGTCCTTCGTCAACGGCATGTACCGCGCGGCAAAGTGGGTGAAGGAAACGCCCGTCGACGAGGTCTACAAACTCGTCGGCGAGAAACACTATGCCGGTGTCAATCCGGTCGCCGTCAAAGCCGAACTCGAGTTCGACAAGAATACGTGGACCTACGACGGCCGCATCGACAAGGCGTCATTCGAGCGCGGCGGCCAGGTCTGGTACCGTAAGGGCTCCGACATCCCTGCATCCAAGTACGAGGATCTCGTCGACATGAGCTTCCTCGACGCAGCTCAGGCCAAATACAAATGAGTGATGGTTCCGGCCCCGCCCACACGCGGGTGCCTTCCAATCCGACCGCCCATCAGCAGGGAAGCGGCGCACCGCAAGATGCGCCGCCTCCCGCTCGCGTCCGCATCAGTGTCGCCAATCTCGACAAGCGCTACCGCACGCCGGAAGGCGAGGTGAACGCCGTCGAAAATGTATCGTTCGAGGTGCGGCAGGGCGAGTTCGTCGCGCTGCTCGGGCCCTCGGGCTGCGGCAAGTCGACGATCCTCAACATGGTCGCGGGGCTCCTCGACAAGTCCGGCGGCACTGTCGGCATCGACGAAGACGACGTCCAGCACGGCTACGTCAACCGCAAGGTCGGCTACGTCTTCCAGCGCGACACCGTGTTCCCGTGGCGAACGGTCGAGAACAACATCGGCTACGGCCTCGAGATCGCCGGACTGCCGAAGGCTGAACGGCAGGAGAAGGTCCGCCGCGCGGTCGAGGTCGCGGGTCTTGCGGGCTTCGACCAGAGCTTTCCGCGTATGCTGTCGGGCGGCATGCGCCAGCGCGTCGCGCTGATGCGCACGCTCATCATGGAGCCCGAAATCCTGCTGATGGACGAGCCGTTCGGCGCCCTCGATACGCACACCAAGCTCGAGATGCACAAGACGCTGCTCGAGATCTGGGAGCGCGAACGCCAGACCGTCCTTTTCGTCACGCACGACCTCGGCGAAGCGCTCACCTTGTCGAGCCGGATCATCCTGCTCTCGGCGCGCCCCGGCCGCCTGAAGGAAGACTTCGAGGTCCCGTTCGAGCGCCCGCGCGATGCCGTCAGCCTGCGCGAAACCCCCGAGTTCAGCCGTCTCTACAGCCACATCTGGCATTCCCTCGGCGAAGAGTTCCGCCGCACCAAGGCCGATTGACGATGAGCAGCCGCCGCACCTCGATCCTGTTCTGGCAGATCGCCATACTCATCGTCTCGCTGTCGATATGGCAGTGGGGCTTCGACGTATCCAAGGCATTGCTGCCGAAGGCGTGGGTGCCGAAAATCCTCGATCCCTACTTCGTCTCCAAGCCGACCGCGATCTGGACGAGCTTCCTCAAACTCGGCTGCTTCTCCGATCCCGCCGGTTTCACCGCCTGCTTCAACGAAAACCAGAACAACCTCTGGCTCGCCACCGTCGTCACGATCAAGAACATGCTGTGGGGCTTCATGTGGGGCGCAAGCCTCGGCATTTTTGCCGGGCTCATCCTCGGCCGCTCCGAGTACCTCTCCAAGATCTTCGAGCCCTACATCGTGGCGATGAACTCGATCCCACGCATCGCGCTGGTGCCGCTGATCATCCTGATGTTCGGCCTTGGCGACCTGTCGAAGATCGTCACCGCCAGCATCGTCGTGTTCTTCGTCGTGTTCTTCAACACGTTCGAGGGCACGCGCTCCGTCGATCGCGACCAGATCGCGGCAGCGCGCCTGCTCGGCGCGAGCGAGCTGACGGTATTGCGCACGGTCGTTATTCCGTCCGCGCTGGCGTGGGTGTTCGCGTCGCTGACGCCGGCCGTTTCGTTCGCCCTCATCGGCGTGATCGTCGGCGAGTTCATCGGCGCGGAGCGTGGTCTCGGCAAGCTGATCATCGAGGCCGAAGCCCGCGCCAACGCCGCCGAGATGATGGTGTCGATTTTCGTGATGATGATCGTCGGCATCCTGTTGGCATTCATGGTGCGCCGCGTGCAGGCCTATCTGCTGCGTTGGCAGCCGCAGTTCGAAGTCAAAGAGTAAACGCGAAACGGGCGGCGCCAGAGAGACGGCATGATCCGCGTCATGGACGTGTCATCTGCGCTCGCTAGGGCTCCCGCTGCAGCCGCTCTCGCGGCTTCGCGACCGGCTCGCCCCGGTTGTCACAAACCGGACGCCCCCCTATAGTTCGGCGGCGACACGACCCTGCGCAGCCGCGCATCTCTCAATCAGAGGCTCCGCGACGCATGACGGTCGCGGTTTCCCTCGAAATTCATCGCGAGTGACATGACGGACGTTCGCCTGAGCGAAGTCACCAAAAAATGGGGTGACACCGCTGCCGTCGATACGATCAGCTTCAACGCGCGCCAAGGCAGCTTCGTTGCTTTGCTCGGGCCATCGGGGTGCGGGAAGTCAACCACATTGCGGCTGATCGCCGGACTCGACCTCCCAACCTCGGGCACCATCCACATCGGCGCGCGCGACGTGACCACGGCGCCGCCGGCCAAGCGCGACGTCGCGATGGTGTTCCAGTCCTACGCGCTGTTTCCGCATCTGTCCGTCGCCGAGAACATCCTGTTCGGCCTCAAGGTACGCAAGGTACCGGCGAGCGAGCAGCAAGACCGGCTCAAGCGCGCCGCCGACATGCTCGGCCTCGAAGCGCTGCTCGACCGCAAGCCGTCGCAACTCTCCGGCGGCCAGCAGCAGCGCGCCGCACTCGGCCGCGCCATCGTCGCCGAGAAGCCCGTCTGCCTGATGGACGAGCCGCTGTCCAATCTCGACGCCCAGCTTCGCGTCGAGATGCGCCGCGAGATCCGTGAGTTGCAGCAACGGCTCGGCATCACGATGATCTACGTCACGCACGACCAGCTCGAAGCGATGACAATGGCCGATCAGGTGGTGCTGATGAACAAGGGCCGCATCGAGCAGGACGCGCCGCCAGCCGAACTCTACGACACACCCGCGACCGTCTTCGCCGCGCGCTTCATCGGCACGCCGCCGATGAACGTGATCCCGCTCGCGGACATCGCCGACATCCCCGGCTCGCTCACGATGTCCATGCCCGGCACACAGCCCCCCGGCCATCTCGCCATCGGCG
>CAZKZT010000024.1:0-18110 GCA_964557265.1 uncultured Hyphomicrobium sp. | reverse complement strand
TGGCGGAGAGAGTGGGATTCGAACCCACGGTACGCTTTCACGTACACACGCGTTCCAGGCGTGCGCCTTAAACCACTCGGCCATCTCTCCGGCTGGGCCCCGTTCAAGCGGTGCGGGCGCAACGTCTAAAGGATTTGGACGATTCTGCAAGTCGCGCGGTAAAATCCCTTTGCAGTGGACCGGATGCGCTGTCGGTTTGACGCCATGGTGAAGTGCTTCTGTTCCCTCCGGGACACTTGGGCTCGTTGGGCCGGCGGGCAGGAGGATCGCGGCGAGCAGGCGCCCGGCCGATGGGAAAGGGCGGCGCCGGCTGGATTGCTGGGGCGCCGGGGACGGGTGCAAGGCGAGGGGGAGGCGGTCGGGTCGCGCTTGTACGGGCGGCGCGGCTCTGTCAAACAGGGAACGGATGGCGGGGAGTCGCGTCAATGGCTCCGGATCGGCAGGATGGCCGGTATTCCGGGCGCGGCGGAGGGATGACCAGCGGCCAGTGTCGCGAGAGGGTTCGGGTCGAGTCCGAAACGGCGACCGGCCGACAGGCAAGCACAGACGGGAAACCATGGATCGTATCAAGATCACCGGGGGTGAGCAGCTCAAGGGCACCATCCCCATCTCGGGCGCCAAGAACGCCGCGCTGCCGCTGATGATCGCCAGCCTGCTCACCAGCGACCGGCTGACTCTCAAGAACGTGCCGAACCTCGCCGACGTCAATCTGTTGGCGCGTATCTTGCGCAACCATGGAGTCGATCATTCCGTCGACGGGAAGCGGGCCGATGGCGCGGGACGCCTTGGTGAGACCTATCATTTCACGGCGCGCGATATCGTCGACACGGTTGCGCCATACGAAATGGTTTCGCGCATGCGCGCGAGCTTCTGGGTGCTTGGGCCGCTGCTCGGGCGCGCGCATCAGGCGCGGGTGTCGCTGCCCGGCGGCTGTGCGATTGGCACGCGGCCGGTGGATCTGCATCTCGAAGGTTTGCGGGCGCTTGGCGCGGAGATCGACATCGACGCGGGCTATGTTGTTGCCAAGGCGCCGGGCGGACTGCGCGGCGCGCGTGTGACATTTCCGAAGGTGTCGGTCGGCGCGACGCACAACGTCCTGATGGCGGCGAGCCTCGCACGCGGTGAGACGGTGATCGAGAACGCGGCGCGTGAGCCCGAGGTCGCGGACGTGGCGCACTGCCTCGTGAAGATGGGTGCGCAGATCGACGGTATCGGCACATCGACGCTGACGATTCAGGGCCGCGACCGGCTCGAAGGCGCAACCCACACCGTTCTCCCCGACCGGATCGAGACTGGCACCTATGCGATCGCGGTGGCGGCCACGGGCGGCGATGTGGTGCTTGATGGCGCGCGGGTTTCGTTGCTCGAGAGTGCCCTCGACGCGCTGAGGCAGACGGGAGCCACGGTCGAGGAGACCGCCGACGGCGTGCGGATCGCGCGCAACGGCAATGCTATCCAGCCCGTCGCCATCGAGACGCAGCCGTTTCCCGGCTTTCCGACCGATCTGCAAGCGCAGTTCATGGCGCTGATGACGCGGGCGGCGGGAACCAGTGTGATCCGCGAGACGATCTTCGAGAATCGCTTCATGCACGTGCAGGAACTCGCGCGGCTCGGCGCCGACATCCGTCTTCAGGGCGATTCCGCGACCATTCGTGGCGTGAGCACGCTGCGCGGCGCGCCGGTGATGGCAACAGATCTGCGCGCCTCGGTATCGCTCGTCATCGCGGGCCTGATGGCCGAGGGTGAGACGATGATCAACCGCGTCTATCATTTGGATCGCGGCTTCGAGCGCCTCGAGGAAAAGCTCTCGCGCTGCGGCGCCCGCATCGAGCGGCTGACGGCCGGCTAGGCTGTCCGCCGCTTCCCGCCATCTCCTCGCGCATCCCCGGAAGGCTGGCTCCATGTCGACCTCGGACGTCAGGTCATCGTCCCTGCAGGCCTACGCACTGCTGGCACTCGCGGGGCTTTGCTGGTCGGGCAATCACGTGCTCGGACGTGCGATCGCAGGGGAGGTGCCGCCGGTCAGCCTGTCGGCGACGCGCTGGGTGGTGCCGTGCCTGATCACGGCGGTGCTGGCGCGCGGGCATTTCGCTCGCGACTGGCCTGTGATCAAATCGCACTGGAAGGCGATGGTCGTGCTCGGCCTCACGGGCGGCGCGCTGTTCAGCGCGCTGCAGTACGTCGGTCTGCAGCACACCACCGCGATCAACGTCTCGGTGCTCAATTCTCTGGGGCCTGTATTCATCGTCGCCGCGGTCGCCGTCATGTTCGGCGAGACGATGCGCCGGATCCAGTTCGCCGGGCTCATGGTGTCGCTGGCCGGCGTGCTGTTCGTCGTCACCCGCGGTGATCTGACGACTCTGGCCGCGCTGTCTTTCAACTACGGCGACCTCATCATCCTTTTCAACATGGCGGTATGGGGCGTGTATTCCGCGTGCCTGCGCTTCAAGCCGGCGGTGCATTGGGCGAGCTTCATGTTCGTCTTTTCGCTGATTGGCGCATTGGGCACGCTGCCCTTCGCCCTTTATGAACACGCAGAAGGGTTTCGCTTCCAGCCGACGGTGATGACGTTTGCCAGCATCGCCTACGTCTCGGTCTTACCGAGCCTCGTCGCATACCTGTCCTGGAACCGTGGCGTCGAGCTGATCGGGCCGAACCGCGCCGGGGCGCTGCTCCACCTCGTCGCCTTGTACAGTGCCATTCTCGCAGGGATCTTCCTCGGCGAACGGCTCCAGAGCTTCCATATCATCGGCTTTGCGCTCATTCTCGGGGGCGTGACGCTGGCCGCGCGCAAGACCTGACGCCCCGGCGGCCCCTTGGAAACAGGGGCGAACTGGCTTACTTGATGGGATGCAGGGCTGCGGGGCGCGTGAGGGCCATACGACCCGGGGGCCTATAAGATCCGCTAGGGTGCTGTCCCTGTTCGGAGCCGTGGTTCCGAGCACACGGTGCCCACCTACATCATTGTAGGGACCACGCGGGTTCGTCCGCCGCAACGGCTTCTGCGGCTCTGCATGAATTTCTTCTTTGCGCAGGCGCCAACGCCTTCGGCTACTGGCGCTGCGGCCGCCGCATCGCCGGTGGCGTTCTCACCGCGCGATCTTCGATCGCTACCGGAAATTTCCCTCTCCCCGTAAAGGATCGGGAGAAGGAGAAGTCGCGCGCCGGACGCGCGAATTGCAGGAATGCGATATGTCTTCAGAAACTTCCACCGACATCATCACCCTCAAGCGCGCCCTGCGCGAGCGACAGAAGGCGCGGCGTGCGGAGGCGCTGGCGGCGCTGGGGACTGGTGTTAACGATGGCCTCGTCCGCCACGGGACCGCGCTGCTCGCAGATCGTCCGCCGGGCGTGGTTTCCGCCTTCTACCCGATGGAGGGCGAAATATGGCCGCTGGCCCTGATGGCCGCCCTGAGGAAGCGCGGCCACACTCTGGCGCTGCCGGTCATGCAGGGCAAGACTGACCCGCTGCTGTTCCGGGCCTGGACACCGGGCGATGAGCTGATTGCGGGCGTTTGGGGCATCCGCCAGCCCGCGCCGTCCAAACCGGTGGTATTGCCGGATATTCTGCTCGTCCCGCTGCTGGCGTTCGACAGGCGCGGCTACAGGCTCGGCTATGGCGGCGGCTATTTCGACCGGACCCTTGCCGACTTGCGGCAGAAGAAAACCATCCTGGCGGTTGGACTTGCCCTCGATGAGTTGGAGGTCGACGCTGTACCGCATCTCGACTATGACGAGCGCCTTGATTGGATCCTGACACCGTCCGGGTCCCGGCAACGCTCGGACGATTGATATGCGCCTTTTGTTTCTCGGAGATGTGGTTGGCCGCAGCGGCCGCGACGTGGTGATCGAAAACCTGCCGGGGCTGATCCAGCGCTACAAGCTCGATTTCGTCGTCGTCAATGGCGAGAACTCGGCTGGCGGCTTCGGCATCACCGAGTCGATCTGCGATGACCTGCTGGCCGCGGGGGCCGATGCAGTAACGCTCGGCAATCACAGCTGGGATCAGCGGGAGGCGCTGGTGTTCATCGAGCGCCAGCCGCGGCTGCTGCGCCCGCTCAACTATCCTGCCGGGACGCCGGGCCGCGGCGCGGGCCTTTACAAGGCGCGAAACGGTGCCGAGGTGCTGGTCATCAACGGCATGGGCCGGATCTTCATGCCGGAGCTCGACTGCCCGTTCCGGGCGATCGATCGCGAGCTCGAGGCCTGTCCGCTCGGCTCCGGTGCCGATGCGATCCTGATCGACTTCCATGCCGAAGCGACGAGCGAGAAGGAAGCGCTCGGCGTCTATCTCGACGGGCGGGTGAGCTGCGTCGTCGGCACGCATACTCACGTGCCGACCGCCGACGACCGGGTGCTGCCGGGCGGCACCGCGTACATGTCGGATGCGGGAATGTGTGGTGATTACAACTCGATACTCGGGATGCAGACCGAGGAGCCGATCAACCGTTTCCTGACCCGCATCCCGAAGGGGCGGATGGAGCCGTCGCTAGGGACGGGCACGCTGTGCGGCCTCGCGGTCGACATCGACCCGAAGACCGGCCTCGCGCTCAACGCGCAGGCGCTGCAGCTCGGCGGCGCGCTCCGCCAGCGCACGGTCGATTTTTGGGAGTAGAACAAGAAACCGCTTCACCGGTGGCGGCCGAAGGCCGCAGGGCACGAATGCCGGCCGGCGAGGCAGTGCCGCGGCGCGTGTAGCCGAAGGCGTACGCGACCGCGGGAATCAAAATCAGCCCTGGCGCGCCTTGAAGCGCGGGTTGGACTTATTGATCACGTACACGCGGCCCTTGCGGCGCACGAGGCGGTTGCCACGATGGCGGCCACGGAGCGATTTCAACGAGTTGCGAACTTTCATGACACGTCGTGCCTTTGGTTGTGCGAGCATCGGCGTCATGTCGCTCCCGGCAGTCGCTTGAGGCGACGCGGAGCTGCAACGAACAGCGGTGCCCATTGAAAAGGTGGCGCAACCTATGCGCTGGGTCGTGTGCTGTCAACCCGCGGCAGCACCCTCAATCGTCGCGAGCGACCGCCTCGCTGTCCGGCAACGATACTTCGATGACCGGGGAGGCGGCACCGTCTTCCGTCGGCGCGGCTGGCGTCCGTGGGCGAGGCGCGGGTGGTCGAGGGCGCGGCTGCGGGATGGAGCCGTCGCGGGTCCACGGCCGGTGGCCATGCACGCCCGTGACAGTGCGCACGATGATGTCGGGGCCGTCGAAACGCAGGGCATGTGCGCCTTCGCGGCGCAGCGCCTCGGTGTCGAGGACCAGGGAAGAAGGTGCGCATCCGGCCGGGCGCGGGGCTCTCAGCACGAGGATCTGCGCGCGCTCACAGTCGTCGCGCAGTGCGGACGGATGACGCGGGACTGCCAGCAATGCACGGGCTGGCGTGGCGATGCAGCCGCTTGCGTCACAACGGAAGACTTTGGCCACGGTCTCGCCGGCCGAGACGGTTGCGGCGCTGCGGCTGTCGCCATCGCGCTCGAGCCAGCGGCCGAGATCGAATTGGTCGGAGCGACCGCCAAGTGCTGTGAACCGCCCGTCGTCGCCGCGCACGGCAACGAGGGTGCCGGAGCGGCTGACGAGCACATCCGGGCGCGGCTCGAACGGCGCGAGCGCGAGGCCGCCTGCGATCGCTGCCAGCCCCCACAGCCTGAGCCGCCCGCGCCACAGCAGCAGCCACGCGCCGCCGCCGACCAGCAATCCGAACGCCGCCGCCGGGATCGCCGCGACGCGGATCACCGAGCCCGGCAGTGCCGCGACCCAGGTCGCGACAAGGGTCATGAAATCGATGCCCGCCCCCATCAGGCGGAGCGGGATCGCTTCGAGGCCGAGCGGCATGGCCAGCAGTGTCGCCAATGCCGCGGGCATGATGAGGAGATTGACCGCGGGCACCGCGATCAGGTTGGCGAGCATCGCGTACTGCTGGCTCTGGTGGAAATGGTAGATGCCGAATGGCGCCACGGACAGGCTCGCGAGCAGCGTCGAACCGATGATACCGGTTGCGAAGAGGAGAGGCGTGCGCCACAGCCCTTGTGCCATCGGTGCGTGCCCGCGCCGCGTGCGCCAGTCGCGCCAGGCTTCGTAGCCTGCGATCAGGGCAGCGACGGCGGCGAACGACATCTGGAAGCCGACGTCGATCAGGCTCTCGGGCATCACGACGAGCATCACAAGGGCTGCGAGTGCGACGTTGCGCAACGCCAGCGCCGGCCGGTCGAGCAGGATCGCCGCGAACATGATCGCGACCATCAGGAACGAGCGTACCGCGGGCGGCGAAGCGCCGGAAATCAGCAGATAACCGAGTGCGCCGATGCCGCCTGCGACTGCGGCCCATTTGCGGATGTCGAAGCGCAGCGCCAGCGCGGGAAAAAGCGAGAGCGCGAAGCGCGCGCTAAAGAACATGGCGCCGGCCATGATCGCCATGTGCAGGCCGGAGATCGAGAGGATGTGGATGAGACCGGAGTCGCGGTAGGCGGCGTTGGTTGCCGTGGTGATCGCCCCGCGCTCGCCGGTGATGAGCGCGACCGCGATGGCGCCGGTTTCGTTCGGCAGCACTGCGGTGACGCGACGAGCGATGTCCTGGCGCACGCGATTGAAGGCGGCACGGGCGCGGAGATCCCACGGTGGCGCGGCGTCGATCGTCACGCGTGCGGGGTCGGCGAGCGTGTAGCCGACGCCGCCGAGGCCGAGGAACCATGCCTGCCGTGCGAAGTCGTAGCCGCCAGGCAGCGATGGGCCGGCTGGCGGCGATAGCGTCGCGCGCAGCGTCACGGCATCACCGGCCTGCAGGTCTGTGCTCTCCTTCAGCGTGCGGACACGAATGCGGCGGGGCATCTCGTCTGGCGCGAGACCTTCGATCGCGTGGACACGGATGGTGAGGCGCTGACCGCGCGTCTCGCGTGGCTCGACCAGTTCGACCCAGCCGCTGACGGTGTGGTTGATGCGTTCCCCGGCGACGAGGGGAGCGGCCACCGATATGCTGCGCAGCTGCGCCAGTGCAAAGCCCATCACCGAGGCGAGCGCGATGCCGCCGATCAGTGCCGCCGCGCTTCCCTCGCGCCAGCGCCAATAGACCAGCGCTGCGCCGCCAAGCGCCGCCGCGGCCACAATCGGCGGTGGCTCGAAGGTCAGTGAGAAATAGAGGGCGATGCCGCACCCGAGCATCACCGGCGCCCAGAGGAACCAGCGGTCCTGCTCGCGCTCGAGCGCGGCCAATGCGGCGGTGAGCCATCCCCCCATGCGTCCCTCGCACCCGCCACGGTAGTCGGCAGCAAAGGGAATGCAAGCGCGCGTAGAGCCTGATCGGCCACGCGTGCCGGCTATTTCGCCTCACCACGCGCGATCACACAAAAAGCCGCCAGAGTTGGCCCTGGCGGCTTGTATCTCTCGACGGGGAAGGCGGGAGGCGCTTACGCCCCCTTCTTCGCTGGCTTCAGGCGGCAATAGGCCTTGCGGTCCTTGCCCTTCTTCGTCTTCGTGGCCTTGATCCACGAGCAGCCAGCATTCGCACCGCAAGCAGCCTCGGCGAGCCCCTTGCAGGCCGACGCGGCTTTCTTGGGGGCCGTTCGCTTGGCGGGAGCCTTGGCGGCTGGTGCCTTGGTCTCGGCTTTCGGGGCCGCCTTGGGCTCCGACGCCTTCTGCTGGGCGTATGCCGCCCCGCTGATCAGCGCCAGAGCGAGGCCAGCAGCGCCCAGTTTCGCAACCCAACGATCAGACTTGATCACGGCAGTCGTCTCCCTAATTGATGCCGGCGCGTTATATATCACCCGCGCCAAGGCTAAGTAACTGATTTGTTGTGAACAATTATTCAGGCATTGGAGTTTTAAGCATCTTTTCCGGTTCCCGCACGCCCGCGTCCGAGATGGCGGCCGGCTGGTGCGGTGTCGGTCAACGGTGCCGACGTGCTCGCACAAGCGCTTCTGATCGCGCATTAAAGGCGAGATGGCGGATCGGCTGTGCGGTCATCGTGCTAATCGTCTGCCACCGCACTTCTCCAGGTTGCCGGATCGGCGGGCATCGCGCTATAAGCTGGGTGACCCCTCACCTTCCACTCAACGATTAAGGCTGTCCGACCCGTCGGGCAGGCCCGGAGAGCCACACACCATGAGCACTCGCATACCGCTGATGCCGAAAGCGACGGCCGTCTGGCTTGTGGAGAACACGTCACTGACGTTCGACCAGGTCGCGGAGTTCTGCGGTCTCCATCATCTCGAGGTCAAAGGGATCGCTGACGGCGATGTCGCCCAGGGCATCAAGGGCATGGATCCGATTGCCTCCGGTCAGCTCAGCCGCGAAGAGATCAAGCGCGGCGAGGGCGACGCGGACTATCGCCTGCGCCTGCAGGAGTCCAAGGTCGAGATCCCCACGGTCAAGACCAAGCGCGGGCCGCGCTACACGCCGGTGTCGCGCCGGCAGGACCGGCCGAATGCCGTCATGTGGCTGATTCGCAGCCATCCCGAGCTCAAGGACAGCCAGATCATCCGTCTGGTGGGTACGACCAAGCCGACCATCGCCGCGATTCGCGATCGCACCCATTGGAACGCGGCGAATCTCACGCCGCAGGATCCGGTGACGCTGGGTCTGTGCTCGCAGATCGACCTCGATGCGGAAGTCGCGAAAGCGGCGAAGCGTACGGCGCAGGAGCGCAAGGCCGCCGGGATCGTCGATCCGCCGAAGGGCGGCACGCTGCTGCCGACCGCTGAGACGGTGCCGGGGCTCGGGCCGCAGCCCGATATCAGCTTCCCCGAGGAGCCGGCCGAGCCTGAGGAAAGTGCGGAGGCAGAAGCCTCGCGCGTGTTCGCCAACCTGCAGAAGATCGGCGCCGGCGAGACCGAGGACGACGACAACGACTGACGCGGTCTGCGCCAGCGGCCGGGTGTTACCCTCACCCGTCATCAACAAAACAAAGCCCCGCAGGACGACCTGCGGGGCTTTTTTGTTTGCGCAGCGTTTCGCTTCGGCAGGGCGCGGCCGCAGGCGCGATGAACTCGGCCGTCGCGAGCGCCTACAGCTCCTCGATGCGGATCATCTGCGGCGGCTCGGCGACCTTGCCGTCGCCCTCGATCGCGTCGAGTGCCTTGCGCACGGCTTCCTCGGTCGTCTCATGCGTGATGATGATGATATTGGCGAGCGCGCCCGGCGCGCCGCGGGGGCCGCGCTGCACGATGCTGTCGAGCGAGACTTCCTGCTCCGCCATTCGCTTGGTGATCGCCGCCATCACGCCCGGCCGGTCGAACGCCGAGAAGCGGATGTAGTAGTCGCCCTTGCGCTCACCGAGCTTGGCGCGCTTGTAGGGCTGCAGCCGGGATGACGGCACGCCGAATGGCGGCATGACGAAGCCCGCGGCGATGTCGACGATATCGCTCGCGACCGATGACGCCGTGGCTTTGGCACCGGCGCCAGGGCCGACCAGCAGCAGGTTGCCTGCGAAATCCGCATCGAGCGCAACCGCGTTGGTGACGCCGGAAACGCCAGCGATTGCAGCTTCGATCGGGATCATCACCGGCGTGACCCGGCTCTCGATACCGCTGTCGGTGAGCGTCGCGACGCCGAGCAGCTTGATGCGGTAGCCGAGTTCGTCCGCCGCATCGATGTCGGCGGCGGTGATCGACTGGATGCCCTCGATGTGGATCTCGTCGAAGGCGACGCGGGTGCCGAACACGAGGCTCGTCAGCAGCGCGAGCTTATGCGCGGCGTCGAAGCCGCCGATGTCGAAGGTCGGGTCGGCCTCCGCGTAGCCTGCGGCCTGCGCTTCCTTCAGCACATCGGCGAACGGGCGGCGCTCCTCCTGCATCTTGCTCAGGATGTAATTGCAGGTGCCGTTGAGAATGCCGGAGACGCGGCGCACCTGGTTGCCGACCAGCGCTTCGCGCACGGTCTTGATCACCGGGATGCCGCCGGCGACTGCGGCCTCGAAGTTGAGCGCGACGTTGTTCTCCTCGGCGAGCTTCGCAAGCTCGAAACCGTGGTGCGCGAGCAGCGCCTTGTTCGCCGTCACGACGTGCTTGCCCGCGCGCAATGCCGTCTCGACCGCGCGGCGCGCGACGCCGTCCTCACCGCCGATCAGCTCGACGAAGCAATCGATGTCCGGATCAGCCGCGAGCTTCACCGGATCGTCGACCCAGCGGATCGCGGCCAGTGGCACGCCCCGGTCCTTGCCGCGCGTGCGGGCCGATACCGCCACCACCTCGACAGGGCGATGCAACTGATCGGCGAGCTTGGTGCCGTGGACCTCGAGCAGGTGAAGAAGGCCGGTGCCGACGGTGCCGAGGCCGGCAATGCCGAGTTTCAGGGGCTCACGTGTGGTCATGTCCGATCCCGGCCGGTGCGGCCTCAGTCAGTCGTTGTCGGTGGACCGCTGCGGAGAGCGGCGGCGCGGTCTCATATCACGCGGGGGAGGCGGGGTCGATGCACCGCGCGCCGGGCCTGAAATCCGGCGTCCTGCCGGGCTCCCAAAAAAATCAGCCGAACTTTTGAACCTCCTCGGGGGGTGTCGCGACAGATGGTTCAAGCGGGCGGCAATGGCCACCGCCAAACAGGATCAACCCAAGACACTTCTGACCCCCGAAGGAGATTGAACCATGAAGATCCAGTCCATCCTCACCAAGTCGTTTGCAGTCGCCGCGCTCTCGTTCGCCGTCATCGGCGGCAGCAGCCTCGCCTCCGCCCCGGCCGAAGCCGGCTTCAAGAAGCATCACGGTGTGCGCATCGTGATCGGCGGCCCGCTGGTCTATGGCGGCTACGGCTACGGCCCGCGCCACTACCGCTACCGCGCCTATCGCGGCGATGGCTGCCGCTGGCTGCACCGCCGGGCGATCAACACCGGCAGCTCCTACTGGTGGAAGCGCTTTCATCAGTGCCGCTACGGCTGGTAAGTAGCTAAGCGGCTTCCCCACTGATGAGAGGCCCCGGCGCAGTTCGCTGCGCCGGGGCTCTTCGTATCATGTGCGGCGCGGCTCCTTGACCGGCAGCATGAAGATCAGCCCGCCGATCAGGAACAGCGCCGTCGTCGCGATCCCCCACCGCTGACTGCCGGTTATCGTCGTGACGATCGCGATGGCGAGCGGCGCGGCGAAAGCGGTCGCCTTGCCCGAGAATGCGAACAGTCCGAAGTACTGCGTCATCTTATCGGGCGGCGCGAGGCGTGCCAGCAGCGACCGGCCTGCGGCCTGCACCGGCGCCGCGACGAGGCCGATCAGGATCGCGAAGGCGAGGAAGATTTGCTCGCCGGTCGAGGAGAACGCGGCGGTGCCCGGCACCTTCTCGGGGATCGGCACACCGAACAGCACGCTCTGCTTGTCGACCGACAGGATCCCGAAAAATCCGATGAGCAGGATGACGATCGAACCGACGATCACCGTCTTGGCGCCGATCCGGTCGTCGAGCAGCCCGCCGATGACGGCACCGATCGCACCGGTGAAGGCGAGGATGATGCCGAACAGGCCGAGATCGAAGGTGCGCCAGCCGAACACCGAGGCGCCGTAGATGCCGCCGAACACGAAGATCGCGGCGAGCCCGTCGGCGTAGAGCATCCGCCCGATCAGCATCCACAGGATGTTGCGGTCGTTAGGCAGGTTCTTGATCGTGGCCCAGAGAGAGACGAGCGCATCCTTGATCGGCGTTGCCGAGTGGGCGCGCGTCGATTGCCTGTTGTCAGGCACGAACAGGAAGAACGGGATGACGAAAATGATGAACCACAGCGCCGACAACGGGCCGACGAGCCGGTCGCCTTCGCGGCTCGCGCTGTCGAGCGGGAAGATCGGGTTGAGGCCCAGCATCGTCTTGCCGTTTTCGGGATCGGTGACGACAAAGCCCGCGACGAGCGCAAGACTGATCAGCCCCCCCGCATAGCCGAGGCCCCACGCGATGCCGGAGAGCCGCCCAAGCTGATCCGGACGCACCAGCGTCGGCATGATCGCGTTGTTGAACACGGCGGCGAACTCGGCGCCCGCGAACGCGATGGCGTATCCCGCGAGGACGAGGAAGAATATCCAGCCTTCGAGCTTCGGCGTCGCGAGCCAGAGCGTGCACATGCCGAGCACCAGCATCAGACCGAAGAAGGCGACCCACGGCTTGCGCCGCCCGCCGCTGTCGGCGACCGCACCAAGGATCGGACTGCCGATTGCAACCAAAGCACCTGCGGCCGCCGCGGCGTATCCCCACGCGGCCTGCCCCTTGCTCGGGTCGCCAACGACGACATTCGCGAAGTAGGGCGCGAACAGGAAAGTCTGGATGAGTGTGTAGAAGGGCTGCCCCGCCCAATCGAACATCGCCCAACCCGCAAGCGCCGCCGGCGGCGCCGTGGTTCCGGTCGCCGGAGTGTCAGTGGACATGAAGTTTCCCCGCTGCGGCGCCGCCCCCGCGGTCTGGCACCCTCGTTGCCAGGATGCCCGCCGCGCGGGGGAACCTCAACCCCCTGTCCGCGCGAGATCCCCCAGTCGCGTCGCCGCGACCATCAGACGCGAGGGCGTGAGCGGCCCGCTGGTCGCCAGCGAATCGAGCGCCTGGGTGACGCGGCCGATCTCGGCCTCGTTGCGTGCGGCCCAGGCGTCGATGCCGGCCGCGCCGGGTTCTGCCAGCACGGTGAGTGCGATTTGCCGCCGGGCCTCCAGTAGCGCCTGCTCGGCGCCGGCAACCGCCATCATGTCGTAAGCGTCGGTCGCGCGGATGCGCCGGCCCGCATCGATCAGCTCGCGCAGCCTGAACTGGCGATTGAGCGCGAGCACGACCCGGGCAGCCGCATCATAGGGTGCGCCTGACCGGCTGGCGGCCTCGGTGATCGCTGGCGCATCGACCAGCACGGCGAGGCGGGCGAGGTCGGCGGCGAGATCGTCCGGTACGCCGCTCTCGGCCAGAGCCTTCCGTGTGGCGGCAAGCTGCGCATCGGCTTCCGGCGAAAGGCCGCTGGCGAGCAGGGCCGTCAACTCACCGGCGCCTTTGGTGTGCGCCATGACGGTCGCATCGAGATCGCTGACGGCTGCGCCGTCGCGGAGGAACCAGCGCGTGGCGTGCGCGAGCGCTTCCTGCGTGCGCGCATAGAGATCGAGCTGCAACGCGCCGCCGATATGATTGTCGAGGGCGTCGATGCGCGGCCAGATCGCGTTGAGTTCGAGCACCGCGCGCGCGACCGTGAATGCGTAGGCAATCTCGGCGACCGGGCGCGCAGTTTCGTCCGCCATGCGCTGGGGGGCGGCGGCGCCGAGGCGGTTGACGACCGCATTGGTCACGCTCGTCGCGATGATCTCGCGGCGGAGGCGGTGATGCTTGAGGTCGTCGGGGTAGGTCTCGGCGAGGACGGGCGGGAAGTATTCGATCAGCCGCGGCTCGAGCGCGACCGCGTCCGGCACGGTGCTCGCGAGGAGGTCGCTTCGGAGCGCGATCTTCGCGTAGCTGAGCAGGATTGCCAGCTCCGGCCGCGTCATGCCGCGCCCTGCGGTGAGCCGCACCGCGATCTCGGCCGGGGCGGGCAGCATCTCGATCTCTCGCTCGAGAATACCGCGCTGCTCCAGCGCCTCGATCAGGCGCGCGTGCGCGCTGAGGTCGGCTGTCGCGTTGCGTTCGGCAAGGCTGAGGGCGAGCGACTGCTGGTAATTGTTGCGCAGGACCGCATCGGCAATGCCGTTGGTCATGCTTGCGAGCAGCTCATTGCGCGCAGGAAGTGCGAGCCGGTTGGAACGCACGACGGGGCCGAGCGCGATCTTGATGTTCACTTCCTGGTCGGAGGTGTTCACGCCTGCTGAATTGTCGATGAAGTCGGTGTTGAGACGCACGCCACGCGCGCCGAGCTCGATGCGCCCGCGCTGGGTGATGCCCAGATTTGCGCCCTCGCCGATGACTTTGGCGCGCACTTCTGCACCCGTGACGCGGATCGGATCGTTGGCGCGGTCGCCGGCATCCGCGTCGGTTTCAGCCGTAGCGCGGATGTAGGTGCCGATGCCGCCGAACCAGAGGAGATCCGTGCTCGCTTTGAGGATCGTGTTGATCAGCTGCGCGGGCGTCATCTGCGCCGCATCGGTACCGAGCAGCGCCTGCACTTCCGGCGACAGCGGCACGGATTTGGACGTGCGCGGGAAAACGCCGCCGCCTTTCGAAAGCAGCGTCTTGTCGTAATCCTGCCAGCTCGATCGCGGCACCGCGAACAGACGCGCACGCTCGGCGAGGCTGCGCGCCGGATCGGGATCCGGATCGAGGAAGATGTCGCGATGGTCGAATGCGGCGACGAGGCGTATCGCCGGTGACAGCAGCATGCCGTTGCCGAACACGTCGCCCGACATGTCGCCGACGCCGATCACGTTGAACGGCTGCGTCTGGATGTCGATGTCCATCTCGCGGAAGTGGCGCTTGACGCACTCCCAGGCGCCGCGTGCGGTGATGCCCATTTTCTTGTGGTCGTAACCGGCCGAGCCGCCCGATGCGAAAGCGTCGCCGAGCCAGAAATCGCGGCTGGTCGAGAGCTCGTTCGCGATGTCGGAGAAGGTGGCTGTACCCTTGTCGGCGGCGACCACGAGATAGGGATCGTCGCCATCGTAGCGCACGACGCGATCGGGCGGCACGATTTCGCCATCGACGATGTTGTCGGTGATGTCGAGCATCGCCGAGACGTAGATGCGGTAGGCGGCGATGCCCTCCGCCTGGATCAGCTCGCGCGATCCTGTGCGGGGCAGCAGCTTCGGCAGGAAACCGCCCTTGGATCCGGCCGGCACGATCACGGCGTTCTTGACCTGCTGCGCTTTCACGAGCCCAAGGACTTCGGTGCGGAAATCCTGCGCGCGATCGGACCAGCGGATGCCGCCACGCGCGATCGGCGCAAACCGCAGGTGCACACCTTCGACGCGCGGGCTGGCGATCCAGATTTCGCGATAGGGGCGCGGGCGCGGCACGAAGTCGAGCGAACTCGGGATGAGCTTGATCGCGAAGGTATCGGTGGGTCGGCCGTCTGCGGCCGGCCGGTAGAAGTTGGTGCGCACTGTCGCGCCGATCAGCGCCAGCAGGTGGTTGATGATGCGATCCTCGTCGAGGCTCTCGACGTTGGCGAGCGCACCCGCGATGCGCGCGCGGATCGGCGCTTCGCCCGCGGTGCGCGCGTCGATCGTACCGGTGCGGTCCGGATTGAAGCGGTGATGGAACAGCTCCAGCAGGTCACGCGTGATCCCGGCATGGCGGAGCAATGTGGTTGCGATGTAGGCGGGGCCGAACGGCAGGCCGAGCTGACGCATGTATCCGGCGTAAGAGCGCAGCAGCGCCGCTTCGCGCCAATCGGTTCCGGCGGCGGCGATCAAGCGGTTGAAGTAGTCGCTGCCGGTCGCGCCTGCGAGCACGGCGCGGAAAGCGTCCTCAAGCCTTGCATCGTGACGCCTGATGTCGATCGCCTGTCCGTCGATCGGCTCGAGCACCATGTCGTGCAGAACTGCGGTGCGTGGCTCGGTGCCGGTCCCTGGCGTCACCGTGTAGGTCCGCTCGTCGATGACGGAGAAGCCGAGATTTTCGAGAACGGGCACGCGTTCGGAAAGCCGGATCGGGGTGTCAAAGCGATAGACGGCCGCGCGCAGACGCTCGGTCTTGCCCTCAGTCTCGGTGTAGAAATCGATAGCGACGGGGGTGTCGGGCCCCAGCCGTTCGATGCGCTCGATGTCCTCGATCGCGCGTGCCGGCGTGAAGGTTTCGGCGTATCCCGCCGAAAAGGCATCACGGTACTTGCCGGCGAGCGTCGCGCCGCGCGGCCCCAGTTCGTCGAGCGCGTCGATAAGGCCGTCTTTCCAGTTCTTCACCAGCGCCGCGATGTCGCGCTCGAGCTGTTCAGCCGGGATCTGCGGCGTCGCGCCCTCGGTGCGGCCGATGATGAAGTGGACGCGGACGAGCTGGCCATCGGTGAAGAAGGGATAGAATGCGGTGATGTGGCCCTTGAAGATGTCGGCGAGGTAGGCGCCGATCATCTCGCGCACCCGTGTCGCGTAGCGATCGCGCGGCGCATAGACGAGCACCGAGACGAAGCGGTCGAAACGGTCGACGCGGGCGAACACGCGCACACGCGGGCGCAAATCGAGATCGAGGATCGCCGTCGACCATTCGGTCAGATCGTTGGCGCTGATCTGGAACAGCTCATCGCGCGGGAAGGTGTCGAGTACGTTGAGCAGCGACTTTCCGGCGTGACTTTCCGGCGGAAATCCGGTGCGTTCGAGCACCGTCGCCACCTTGCGCCGCAGGAACGGAATCTCCATCGGCGACTTGACATACGCCTGCGATGTGAAGAGGCCGACGATGCGCAGTTCACCCGCGAGCTGGCCATCCGCGCCGTAGGTTTTCACGCCGATGTAGTCCATGTGCGCGCGCCGGTGGACGCGGCTACGGACATTCGTCTTGGTGATGATCAGCGGGTTCGGCTGCGCATAGAATGCGCGGACCTCGGGCGTCAGCGTCACGAATTCCTTGCCGCGGCGGAGCACCTTCAGCGCGGGATCCTGCAGCAGACCGAGCCCTGGCGCGTCGGTGGCTTCCAGCGTGCCCGTATCAAGATCACCGACGAGGCGGTAGTCGCGCATCCCGAGCAGCGTGATATTGCCGGATTCAAGCCATTCGAGGAACGCCATCGCCTCGTTGCGTACGGGCTCGGGGACGCTCGCCGGCGTCCAGCGGAGATCCTTGATGGCCTTGTTGAGACGCGCCAGCATCGGCTTCCAGTCGCCGACCACGGTGCGCACCTCGCCGAGGATGTCGCCGATCGCCTGCGTGATCTTTTCGATCTCGCCTGCGGGCAGGCGCTCGAACTCGACTGCGATGTAGCTTTCCTGGCGGCCATCGCTCCACTGGCGGTCACCGGCGCCGATGAGCTTCACGAGGCGGCCATCGGCGGTGCGCTCGGTCTTGACCAGCGGATGCAGCACGAGGCTGATCGGCAAGCTGCGCGAATGCAGCTCGCCGAACACGCTGTCGAGCAGGAATGGCATGTCGAGATTGAGGATCTCGAGCAGCGCGCCGCCATCCGGTCGCGTGCTCATGGTGATCTTGCTGGTGTCGACCGGCTTCTGCTGCATGAACGCCATGGCGCGATCGACGAGGTCAACGAGCTTCGCCGTCGGCAGTGCCTCGAGGGTCGCGGCGTCGGCGGGGGCGAGCAGCGCGTGGGCCAGGATGTTGCGGCCCTGGGTGTCGGCCGGGCCCGCTTTCAGGGCGGCGAGCACGCGGTCGATCGGGGGCTCCGACGGCGCGCCTTGGGGAGCGGAGGCCTGTGTTTCGACATCGTTGGCCATCGTCCGGTCCTTTCACAGTCTCGAAATGTGAGGCCGAGCCCAGCGGAGGCCTCGGCGGCCGACATGCAACCCATGTTGGCCGATCATAATCGATAATGCCCAGGAATTCGGCATCGAGTATGACAGGCGCCGGGTTCGCTGGTGCGAACCTGTTGGCGAGGCTGGAGGGTGTGACCGATGTCGTGGCGCGACTACTGGAACCAGGACACGCCGATTTATGTGAATGCGCGCCACAAGGCGGTGCACTACGCGCTGATCGCGCGCCAGATCGCCGAGGCGCTGCCGCCGGGTGATGTCGCCACTGGCGGGCCGGCCGTCCTCGACTTCGGCTGCGGCGAAGCGCTGTCGGCGGACGTCGTGGCGAAGCGTTGCCGGGTGCTGCACCTGTGCGACGGCGCCGAGCTGGTGCGGTCGCGGTTGTCGGAGAAATTCTCGCGGCTCGGCAATGTGGTGGTGATGTCACCGGAGCAGCTTGGCGAGATTCCGCTAGCGAGCCTCGACTTCATCGTCGTCAATTCGGTGCTGCAGTACCTGAGCCGTGCCGACCTCGACGGTCTGCTCGCGACATGGCGCGGTCTGCTGAAGCCCGACGGCCAGATCCTGATCGCCGATGTGATCCCGCACGATGTCGGACCGCTCACCGATGTGCTGGCGCTGTTGAAGCTCGGCGCGCAGAACGGCTTCTTCATTGCGAGTTTCTTCGGCCTCGCGCGCACGTTCTTCTCAGACTACCGCAAGACGCGCGCCGCGCTCGGTCTTTCGCACTACAGCGAGGCGGAGATGCTGGCGATCCTAGCCGCCGCCGGTTTCGACGCGCGCCGCCGCCAGCCCAACCTCGGCCACAACCAGGCGCGGATGGCGTTCGTGG
>CAZKZT010000023.1:6602-18232 GCA_964557265.1 uncultured Hyphomicrobium sp. | reverse complement strand
CGACTTCGTAACCGGCGAGAAACCAGCCCTGCGTGCCGTTCTCGAGCGCCACGACTTCGTTCGGCACGCCGAGATCGATCAGCGTCTGGGCGCCGATGATCGAGCGTGTGCGCCCCGCGCAGTTGACGACGATCCGCGTCGTTGGACTCGGCGCAATCGCATCGATGCGGAGAGCCAGCTCGCCATTCGGGCAGGAGATGCCGCCCGGAATGCTGAAGCGCTGGTACTCGGCCCATGTGCGCCCGTCGACGATCACCATGTCGTCGCCACGCTTCTGCATGGCGACCAGCTCGTCAGCAGTTACACGCGGCGTATGGCGCTCGATCTCGATCAGCTCGCCGAACGTCTTGGACGGCAGGTTGACGCCGTCGAACAGCGTGTAGCCGGCAGCTTTCCAGGCTGGCGCACCGCCTTCGAGAACCGCGACATCGGTGTAGCCAAGCGCCTCCGCACGCTTTGCGGCACGCGCCGCGACACCATCGCCGTCATCGAAGAGCACCACGCGGACGCTGCGCCGCGGCACCAGACGCTCGATGTCAGCCTCGAAGCGGCTGTAGGCGCACGGCACCGCAAAGAACGGATGCCCGTCGGCGTACTGCCCGGCCTCGCGGACATCGAGCAACGCGATTTCGCCGCCGTCGGAGAGCATGGATTTCAATTGTTGGGCGGCGACGATCTTGGCCATCGGGTGTCCTCGCGTTTTCTTGTTGTGAGCGCATTTACGCATACCATAGTCCACAACAACACCAAGTCGGGCGCCTGCCCTGCTGCCATGTCACGTGCGGCCAGCCCTGCGCGAAAACGACCACTCGCGTGGCACTCCTGCGGCAGCCTATAAGCGCAACGCGGACGATCGTTCGCCAAACGCCTCGCGCGCGCGACAGGATCCAACAGCATGTCTCGCACATTTCTGGTCCTGTTCACCGGGCTGTTGCTCGCCCTGAATGCCTTCTCCTGCGACATCACACTACCCGCCTTCTGGTCGATGGAACGCGGGCTTGGTGTGCCGATCCAGCAAGTGCAGGCGGTCATTCCGGTGTTCCTGTTCTGCTCGGCAATCGGCCAGCTCGTGTTCGGCCCCCTGTCCGACGCCTACGGGCGCAAGCCTGTGATCCTGGTCGGCGTGACGCTGTACGTCGCCGGCGCGCTGATCGCAGCGGCAGCCAGTTCCCTCGACGTCGTGTTGTACGGCCGCGGATTGCAAGGGTTTGGCAGCGCCTGCGGCGCCGTGATCGCGCGCGCCCTTCTCCGCGACGTCCACTCCGGACCGGAACTCGCGCGGACGATGGCCTTTGCAACGTCGATGATCTCGCTCGGCCCCATCGTGGCGCCGCTGGTCGGCTTCGGCCTGCTCGAAATCGGCGACTGGCGCGGCGTCTTCGTCGGCATGGCGGTCTATGGCGGCGCCCTCGCCACGATGGTCGTGATCGGCCTTCCCGAAACCAATGCGTCGCCGGACCGCCGCGCCATCCACCCCTCGCGCCTCGGCCCCGCCATCGCCCGCGTGTTCACCAACCGGCAGTCGCGCTACTTCGTGCTGCTGTCCGGCATCAACTCGTTCGCAATCCTGTCCTACGTCACCAACGCGCCGCGGCTCTACAAAAGCGCTTTCGGTGTTGAAGGATTCGCCTTCACCGCGTTCTTCGCCGCAACCGGCATCGGCATCATCGTTGGCCAGTACCTGAACGCACGCCTGATCGCGCGGCTCGGCGTGCTGCCGGTCACGCGCCTCGCGGCAATGATCATGGCCGCAACAGCGGTCACGATCGCCGCGCTGACGGCAGCCGGTGCCATGACCCTGGCCGCGTTTGCCCTCCTCATGCTGGTCTTCAACAGCGTCTTCCTGGTCGTGATGTCCAACTCGGTCAGCCTCATCATCGACCCGCATCGCGAGATCGCCGGCGTCGCATCCTCGACGGTCGGCTTCGTCTCACAGCTGACCGCCAGCATCCTCGTCGTGCTGACACTGCCGGTCTTCCAGGGAAGCCTGCTGCCCTGGGCCCTGGGTCTGGTCGTCGTTACCGGGTTTGTCGCGGCCGCCATCGTCGCGTACCGGCCGGCTCCTGCCCTCGCGTAGCCGTGCACTGATCAGCCGAACGCGAATTAGCACAATTCCAGGGTGCGACAATTTGCCTGGACAGCCAATCCGACTCGGTTCAGCCTTGTATTCTGCAGGCGGAGCGTGCGCGCGGATCGCCTACAAACGCTGGCTAAGCAGGAGGACCGCATACAATGGATGCTGCCGCTATCATCGTCATGCTTGTCGTGGGTGCCGTAGCTGGCTGGCTCGCGAGCCTCGTTGTCGGCGGTTCTATGGGACTGCTCGGCTACATCATCGTTGGCATCTTGGGTGGTGTCGTCGGTGGCTGGCTGCTGAACGCCGCCAAGGTGAACTTCAATCTGGGCTCGCCGATCGTGAACCAGATCGTGACGTCCGCCATTGGCGCAATCGTGGTCATCCTGATCGTACGCCTCATAAGATAGCAACGCGCTGACAGATCGTGTAAAATTAGGGCGGGCGCCGGTAACGGGCCCGCCCTTCACTTTCCCCCCTCTTGCTGGCGGTGCTCGGAAAGAGCAATTAGAGGCTGATGGTCACGGTTCTGGACACAACGGCGGGCAAGCGCATCGGCGCGGCGCGCCACCCCGAGAAGGCGGCCCGCCCCGACACGCCCATCCTGCGCAAGCCGGACTGGATCCGCGTCAAGGCGCCGGGCTCGCCGGTCTACAGCGAAACGCGCAACATCGTCCGTCAGCACGGCCTGAACACCGTGTGCGAGGAAGCGGGCTGCCCCAACATCGGCGAGTGCTGGAGCCAGCGCCACGCGACGATGATGATCATGGGCGATACGTGCACGCGCGCCTGCTCGTTCTGCAACGTCGCGACCGGCAAGCCGCGCCCGCTCGATCCCGCCGAACCGCGCAACGTCGGCGAGGCGGTGGCCAAGCTCGGCCTCAACCACGTCGTCATCACCTCCGTCGACCGCGACGATCTCGACGACGGTGGCGCACAGCATTTCGCCGAAGTGATCGGCTGGATCCGCGAGTTGGCGCCGACCACCACCATCGAAGTCCTGACACCGGACTTCCTGCGCAAGGAAGGCGCGCTCGAAGTGGTCGTGAAGGCGCGGCCGGACGTGTTCAACCACAACCTCGAAACCGTACCGGGGCTCTATCCCTCGATCCGCCCCGGCGCGCGCTACTTCCATTCGCTGCGTATCCTGCAGCGCGCGAAAGAGCTCGACCCGACGATCTTCACGAAATCCGGCATCATGGTCGGCCTCGGCGAGGAACGCGAAGCGGTGCTCCAGCTCATGGACGACCTGCGCACGGCCGACGTCGACTTCCTCACCATCGGCCAATACCTGCAGCCGACGCGCAAGCACGCAGAGGTCAAGAAATTCGTCACGCCGGATGAGTTCGAGAGCTACAAGCGCACCGCCCAGTCGAAGGGTTTCCTGCTGGTCTCGTCGAGCCCGCTGACACGCTCGAGCTATCATGCCGACGCCGACTTCGCGCGCCTCAAGGCGGCGCGCGCCGCGCAGGTCGGTTGAGCCATGCCCTCCTTCGAAACCCGCCGCCGCGTTCCGTTCTCACCGACCGAGATGTTCGATCTCGTCGCCGACGTCGAGCGCTACCCAGAGTTCCTGCCGCTGTGCGAGGGGCTGCGCATCCTCTCGCAGGATGGCGACGGCGAACAGGGCTCGCTCGTTGCCGCGATGGACGTCGGCTACAAGGGCATCCGCGAGACGTTCACAAGCCGCGTCCAGTTCGACCGCTCCGTGCCGGGCGTGCGCACCGATCTCGTGCAGGGGCCGTTCAACCGGCTCGTCAACAAGTGGGACTTCACGCCGACGCCTGAAGGCTGCGAGGTCAAATTCTTCATCGACTACGAGTTCAAATCGATGATCCTGCAGATGCTGGTCGGCTCTGTCTTCGAGCAGGCGTTCGGGCGTTTCTCCGAAGCCTTCGAGCAGCGCGCGCACGACATCTACGGCCAGCGCGGATCGCGCCCCGACGCCACCACCTGAACGATCACCCAGGCGCTTTGACCAGCGCGTCGACCATGTCGAACGCGGTGTGAACGGTCGCGATCCGGATTTCGCTGCGTCCGATCGCGCCGAACCGGCATTCGCGATGGACCGGCGCCGCGCCCTTGCGCTGTGCCGCAATGTGCACGAGGCCGACCGGCTTCTCCACACTGCCGCCACCCGGTCCCGCAACCCCCGTCACCGCCACGGCAACGCCAGCGCGTGAATGCGCGAGCGCACCCGCTACCATCGCCAGCGCCACCTCGCGGCTGACCGCGCCATGCGCCGCGATCAGCTCGGCGGGCACACCGATCAGCTCGTTCTTCGCCTCGTTCGAATAGGTAACGAAACCGCGCTCGACGACATCCGACGAACCCGCGATCTCGGTCAGCGCGCCCGCAATCAACCCGCCGGTGCAGCTCTCCGCCGTCGCGATCATCAGCTTGCGCGCGCGCAAGGTCGCGAGCAGCGCCTCAGACTTGGCGATCAGGTCTTGAGCAAACATGCGTGCTCCTTGCGGCGGCGCTGCGCCTCGATCGCCTCATGGCACCAAACACGCGCCGCGCCGGCATCGATGGCGACGCGGCTGTAGCCGTCGGCTGCAAAGGCTTCCCACTTGGCGAGATTGGCCGCGCTGACGCCGACCAGGACTGGCACGCCACGGCTCACCGCCTCCGAGATCACCTCTCGGTAGCCACGCCCGGCGATCTCGTTCTTGCCGAAGCGGTTCAGGATGAAGAAATCGGCGCCACGCTCGACCGCGTCGTTTGCCAGCATCGCCAGCGCCTCGATCTTCGCTGGCTCCATGCGGCAGCCCTGCACCTCGACGCCCGGATCGACCGCGATCGGGTACACGCCACCGCTGCCGAGGTCCTCGAGCACCATGCCACAGCGCGGCGTGCTGGCCGGGTGCGCGGTCTGTTGCACAGCACCCGCGAGCCGCACCCCCTCCGCCGCAAGGCCGTGCGCGAGGCTCTCGAGGATGCGATCCATCTCCGGGCCCTGATCGGCGGCATAGACCATCGCTGCCAGCGGTGCATAGGTTTGGGGCATGGCTCAGCCTCCCTTTTTCCGCGCGCCAGAATTGCACAGGCGGGCACTGCCTCGACAGTCCCGCACACCCGTGTGATATGCCTTGATCTTGATCATTCCACCATCGCCCTCGATAGGGAACCCCATGACCGCCAAGATCCCCGCCGACGCCAAGGGCGTTTACGTCATCGCTGCCACGCCTTTCCACGACGACGGCCGCATCGACTTCGAGAGCATCGACAGCCTCGTCGATTTCTATCTCGCCAGCGGTGTCCAGGGCATGACCATCCTCGGCGTGATGGGTGAATACCAGAAGCTGTCCGAGAGCGAGACGCTCGAAGTCTCGAACCGGTTCCTGAAGCGCACGGCGGGCAAGATCCCGGTCATCGTCGGCGTATCCAACCCCGGCACGAACCAGCTCGTGAAAACGGCGCGTACAGCCATGGAGCAGGGCGCGGCCGGCGTCATGGTCATGCCGATCTCGGGCCTCAAGACCGATCAGGCCGTCGAGACCTACCTGCGCGGTGTCCTGACCGCGCTCGGGCCGGACATTCCCGTCTGCATCCAGGACTATCCGCTGCTGAGCGGCGTGTTCTTCACCGCCGGGCTGTTCGTGCGCCTCGTCGACGAGTTCCCGCAGATCGCGATGTTCAAGCATGAGGACATGCCGGGGCTCGCCAAGCTGTCGGCGATCCGCAAGGCCTGTGATGGCAAGGCGCACCGCTACATCCCAATCCTGTGCGGCAACGGCGGCATTTACCTGCCGCAGGAATATTTGCGCGGCGCCGACGGGGCGATGACCGGCTTCGCCTTCCCCGACATGCTCGTGCAGATGCACGCGCTGTTCGCCGCCGGAAAGCCCGAGGAAGCCGAAGATCTCTACGACCTCTACCTGCCGCTGATCCGGCACGAGTTGCAGCAGGGGATTGGCCTCGTCATTCGCAAGGAGATCCTGCGCCAGCGCGGCGCCATCAGCTCCTCGGCCATCCGCGCGCCGGGTCCCAAGCTCGATGCGACCGACATGGCCGAACTCGCCCGCCTGCTCGCCCGCATCGAGAAGAAGACCGGCCTGCCGCTCAAGGCGATCCGGAAGGGCTGACGCCCGCGGCTTGTATCAGCCGATATTGTTGCCGATCCGCCACGCCCTGCTGCCTCAACAGGCCGCTGGGCGTGCGATGTGTCTCGCGGCGATTGCGTTCCCGCCGATCCCCCTCGCAAATGCCATTTTGCCACGCTACGCTTCTTCACTGGGAGCTGGCGGGAACACATAAACGTGTCGGAGTTCAAGGAGATGTCGCGTCTGGCGCGCCCTGCCGCGCAAGCGAAGCCGACTTATGACGTGGTCGTCGTGGGCTCGGGCTACGGCGGCGGCGTCGCGGCCTCACGGCTCGCGCGCATCGGCCTCAGTGTGGCGGTGCTCGAGCGTGGGCGCGAGTACCTTCCCGGCGAGTTCGCCGAGACGTTGCTCGCCGCCAGTTCGTCGATGCAGATCAACGGCAACGGACGCCGCTTCGGCGCGCCCGACGCTCTGTTTGACCTCCGCACCGGCAAGGACGTGAGCGCGCTGGTCGGCTGCGGCCTCGGCGGCACCTCGCTGATCAACGCATCGGTCTGCCTGACGCCCGATACCATGGTGCTCGAAGACGAGGCGTGGCCCGAGGAGATGCGGGTCGACCACCGCCTCAACGTCGGCTTCCATCGCGCCCGCCAGATGCTGGCACCAGCGCCGCTGCCGCTCTCGGTCGAACCGATGAAGCTCGCCTCGCTGGAACGCGCTGGCGCCGCTCTCGGTCATCACGTCGAGCGCGTGCCGCTGCACGTTGCCTTCGAGACACGCGCCAACGCAGCGGGCGTCATTCAGCCCGCCTGCACCCTGTGCGGTGACTGCATGGCCGGCTGCAACACCGGCTCCAAGACGACGGTGCACGCGACGTACCTGACCGACGCGGTCAACCACGGCGCGGAGCTGTTCACCGGCGCCAACGTCCGTCTCGTCGAGCGCGCAGGCAGTGACCTGTGGCGCGTCGTTTTCCGAAAGCACGGCAACGACACCGGGCATGTGCCGGTCGGTGCCGTGACCGCCGCAATGGTCGTCCTGGCGGCCGGCACCTTCGGCACCGCCGAGATCATGATGCGCTCGCGCGAGCAAGGGCTTCGCGTCTCGGATCGGCTCGGCTGGCGTTTCTCGACCAACGCCGACGTGATGTCGTTCGGCTATAACTACGACAAGCCGGTCAACTCCGTCGGCATCGGACATTCCGGCCGTGCGAAAGTGCCGCCACCAGGCCCCGCCGTTGTCGGACTGATCGACCTGCGCCGGCGCCGCGATCCGCTCGACCGCCTTGCACTGGTCGAAGCGACCGTTCCGAGCGTGATGGCTGGTCTGCTGCCGATGTTGCTCGCGACCGGCGCGAAGCTCGATGCAGACGGTAAAAGCAGCGGCGTCGCCGGACTGATCGCCGACGTGCAGCGCAACGTCGAGAGCTTCGTCGCGGGCGCCTACAAAGGCCCGATCCATCACAGCCACGCGTTCCTCGCCGTCGGCCATGACGGCGCCGTCGGCCGCCTCGTGTTCGAGGACGATACCGCCGCGGTCCACTGGCCGAACGCCGGTGACGAACCGGTCTTCACGCACATCTCGGCAGCGCTGCGCACCGGCGTTGCCGCCAACAATGGCACCTACGTGCCGAACCCCGTCAGCAGCGACCTGCTCGGCGGCGGCGTGATGACCGTGCATCCGCTCGGCGGCTGCAGCATGGGACGCGACCGCACGACCGGCGTCGTCGACCACAAGTGTCGCGTCTTCGATGGCGATCCATCGCGGCGCGCGGATGCGGTCCACGACGGGCTTTATATCTGCGACGGCTCGGTGATGCCGCGGCCGCTCGGCGTCCATCCGCTGTTCACGATTACTGCTGTCGCCGAGCGCGCGATGATGCTGTTTGCACGCGAGCACGGCCTCGCGCTCGACGTTTCGCCACGCCCTGACGCGCCACGCCGCGAATTCCGCGCGGAAGCATCCGCCAAAGCCGGTAACGCCCTCGCAGCGCGCTTCGGGCGCCTGTTCGAGCGCGGCGCAAAGGCCTAGTTCTGCATTGCCTGAGGAATTCTGATGCGCCTGTCGACCAGCCTTGACGAGTTGCAGCCGGAGTACGACGCGATTGTCGTCGGATCCGGCTACGGCGCCGGCGTCGCCGCGTCACGGCTCGCACGCATCGGGCTCAAGGTGGCCGTGCTCGAGCGCGGCCGCGAATTTCCGCTCGGCAGCTTCCCCGACACGATGCGCGAGGCAACGGCCGAGTTGCAGTACACGCTCGGTGACCAGCGGCACGGCAAGCGCACGGGCCTCTACGATCTCCATCTCGGCCGCGACATGCACGTGCTCACCGGCTGCGGCCTCGGCGGCACGTCGCTGATCAACGCGAACGTATCGCTGCCGCCCGATCCGCGCGTGTGGGAGGATGCGCGCTGGCCGTCCGCCATCCTCGCCGACGACACGCTGGAGGAAGGCTTTCAGCGCGCGACGCGGATGTTGCGGCCGGTGCCTTATCCCGACACCGTTCTGCTCGAGAAACGCGCGCGTCTTGCCGCTGCCGCCAAATCGCTCGGCACCGAGATGACGTCGCCGCCGATCAACGTCAATTTCACTGCGGGCACGAATGCGGCGGGCGTCGAGCAACCCGCGTGCACGCTGTGCGGCGACTGCTGCTCGGGGTGTAACGTCGGCGCCAAGAATACGGTGCAGATGACCTACCTGCCGGACGCGGTGCGCCACGGCGCCGCGATCTTCACCGAAGTTACGGTGAGCCATCTGAGCAAGGACGGCGACGGCTGGCGCGTCTTCTACGAGCCGACCACCAATCGCAAGAACCGATTCGGCACGCCCGACCGATCTGTGCGCGCGGCGATCGTCGTGCTTGGTGCCGGCGCGCTTGGCTCGACCGAGATCCTGTTGCGTTCGCGCGACGAAGGCGGGCTCGCGCTCTCGGATCGTCTCGGCGAAGGCTTCACCGGCAATGGCGACGTGCTTGCGTTCGCCTACAACGGCGACCTGCCGGTCAACGCCGTTGGCGTCGGCCATCCGCCGCGCGCGAGCGCGCCGCCGCCCGGCCCGTGCATCACCGGCGCGATCGACCTGCGCGGCGCCGGCCGCCTCGAAGACGGCATGATCATCGAGGAAGGCGTTTTGCCGTCGGGACTCGCCGAGATCCTGCCCGCAACCTTCTCGGTCGCCTCGCGGCTGTTCGGTCGCGACACCGACAGCGGGCTTGTCGACACCATGCAGGAGCAGGCCCGCAGGCTCGACAGCTTCGCACTCGGCGCGTGGCGCGGCGCGATGCACAACACCAGCACCTACCTCGTGATGGCGCACGATGACGGCCGCGGCCGCATCGTCCGGCATGGCGACGACATCCAGGTCGAGTGGCCGGGCGTCGCCGGGCAGCGCGTATTCGGCGAGATCGAAAATCAGATCTACAAGGCCGCCGCCGCGAACGGCGCAACGTACATCCGCAATCCGATCCAGAACACGTTCCTCGGCAAGACGCTCGTCACGGTCCACCCGCTCGGCGGCTGCGGCATGGGCAGCGATCGCCATCGCGGCGTCGTCGACGACACCGCGCGCGTGTTCGACGCCTCCGCGCCGGATCCGAGTGCGGTCCATCGCGGACTCTACGTCTGTGATGGCGCGATCATGCCACGTCCGCTCGGCGTCAATCCGCTGCTCACGATCACCGCGCTCGCCGAACGCGCGATGATCCATCTCGCCCGCGACATCGGCCGCGCGCTCACCGATGCGCCGCTGCCGAAGTCTTCAGGCGTCGCGCCGGCTGCGGCATCCGATCTGCAATCTCCTGCCGGCGTCACCTTCACCGAACGCATGCACGGCTACATCGCCGACGAATCCGACGGCAACTACGAGGCCGCCGCGCGGGCCGGCGAATTGATCGGCCAGCACTTTGCCTTCACCGTGACCGTGCGGATCGACGACGTCGACACCTTCCTGCGCGACCCCAAGCATCCCGGCACCCTGACCGGCACCGCCGAAGCGCCGCATCTCTCGCCCGAGCCGCTCGACATCTCCGACGGGCAGTTCCGCCTCATGCGCCGCGACGAGAATGCCGTCGAAACGCGGCGCTTCGAATACAACATGCTGCTCACCGCGCGCGACGGACGCCGCTTCCGATTCTCCGGCCACAAGGTCGTCCACAACGATCGCCTGCCGGGTGACCTCATTCGCGATACGACGACGCTGTTCGTTTCACTCGCCGACGGTGACGGCTCGGCGCGCGGCGGCCGCCACCGCTACGGCATCCTCAGGATCGCGCTCAGCGACTTCACCAAGCAGGTCCGCACGATCCAGGGCATCGGCGGCCGCTCACCGGTCGATCGCGCGGCGGCCGTTGCCAAGTTCGGCGGACTGTTCGCGGCGCAGTTGTTCGATATCTACGGCGGCATTTTCATGCCGCTCAATCGCGCCGATCCGACGCGCGCGCGCAAGAAGCGTGACCTGCGCGCGCCCGAGCCTGAGGTCCACTATTTCACGACCGCCGATGACAAGCGCCTGCGCCTGATCCGCTACAAGGGCGGCAGGAAAGGCCCCCTGCTGTTCACGCATGGGCTTGGCGTCTCGAGCCTCATTTTCACGATCGACACGATCGACACCAACCTTCTCGAGTTCATGGTCGCAGCCGGTTACGACTGCTGGCTGCTCGACTATCGCGCCTCGATCGACCTGCCCTACGCGCGCGATCTGTGGACCGCCGACGATGCCGCGCGCGAAGATTACCAGCCGGCGGTCAACATGATCCGCGACGCCACGGGCGCGCGTACGGTGCAGGTCATGGCGCACTGCTTCGGCGCGACCACATTCACGATGGCGATGCTCGGCGGCTGGCTGACGGGCGTGCGGTCCGCCGTCATCTCGCAGGTCTCCACTGACGTGATCGTGCCGTATTTCCCGCAGCGATTGCTCGCGCAGCTTCGCGCGCCGTCACTGTTCAGTGCGATCGGGCTCGATCACGTCAATGCCCGCGCCGAGACCACGGACGGCATCACCGGCCGCATGGCTGACGCGATGATCCGCGTCTTCGTGCCGTTCCGCCGCGAGGAGCGCACGCGCAACGCGACATCGAATCGCATCACGGCACTCTACGGGCCGCTCTACGAAACGGCGCAACTCAACAATCTGACGTTCGAGTCGGCGCTGCCGGAAATGTTCGGCGAGGCGAACATCGACGCCTTCAAGCAGCTCGCGCTGATCGCGCGCGGCGGCACGATCGTCGATGCGTCGGGCGGCGACATCTACCTGCCAAACCTCGACCGGATGGCGATCCCGATCGCCTTCATCCACGGCGAACGGAACGGCTGCTTCTTGCCCGGGAGTACGGAAAAAACGGTCGCTCGGCTGACCGAGCGCAATGGCGCCGCTCTCTACAATCGCCATGTGATCCCGAACTACGGGCACATCGATTGCATATTCGGAAAGGCGGCGGCGACGGACGTCTATCCGCTGATCCTCGCGCACCTTGAAAAGACGGCAGAGGCGCCGTAACGCAATTTCCGCGC
>CAZKZT010000023.1:0-6502 GCA_964557265.1 uncultured Hyphomicrobium sp. | reverse complement strand
GGCACTACGCGCGAAAGCGGAGCACCTCTTCCCAGCAGCCCGCGGCAAACTAATAAATCGTCTGCTTGATCCGCTCGGGATAGATGCGGTCGTACTCGGCCGCGTCCGCATCCTTCATCGTCGCCGCAACCAGCTCGCCGACGCTCGGCAGCTCGGTGCGCTTGATCTGCGACGCGGGATCCCACAACTTCGAGCGCACGAGTGCCTTGGTGCACTGGAAGTACACCTTATCGATGTGCACGATGATGATGGTCTTGGGCACCTGACGCTGCATCTCGAAGGTCGCGCACAGTTCCGGATCAGTCGTAAGGCGCGCGCGTCCGTTGACACGCAGCGTCTCGCCGACGCCAGGGATCAGGAACAACAAACCGATGCGCGGATCCTCGATGAGATTGCGCAGCGTATCGATGCGGTTGTTGCCGCGCCGGTCGGGAATGAGAATGGTGCGCTCGTCGACAATGCGGATGAACTGGCCGACCGGATCACCACGCGGCGTGCAGTCGAGGCCGTCGGAGCCGGCCGAAGCGATGGCGACGAACGGCGCCTTCTCCACGAACGCCCGGTAGGGGCCGTTCAGATGGTCGATCTCCTTGGCGACGGCGGCACCGCTCGGCTGGCCGTAAAGTGCCTCGAGTTCGGCGATCGATGTGATGATGTGGCTGTCGACAGTCGGGTTCGCGTCGTTCATTCTCGATCGCCCTTTCGCAACTCTCGTTGTCCGAAATCATATGCGCGCCGGGCCGCCAAGTCCATCCGCGCCATCTCAGGCTTTGGCGCCGGCCCGGTCACGCGCCTTCGCCTCGGCACGCCGCGCGTGCAGGATCGGCTCCGTGTAGCCGCTCGGCTCCGTGCAACCCTTGAAGATGAGGTCGCGTGCGGCGGCGAAGGCGATCGAGCTGCTGAAGTCGGGCGCCATCGGCCGGTACGCCGGATCGCTGGCATTCTGGCGATCGACGACGGCCGCCATGCGCTCCAGCGTCTCCATGACCTGCGCGTCGGTCACGACGCCATGGTGCAGCCAGTTGGCTATGTGCTGGCTCGAAATGCGCAACGTCGCGCGATCCTCCATCAGGGCCACATCGTCGATGTCGGGCACCTTGGAGCAGCCGACACCCTGATCGATCCAGCGCACGACATAGCCGAGGATGCCCTGGGCATTGTTGTCGAGTTCGCGCTGGATGTCCTCAGCCCGCCAGTTGGAACGATCGGCAATCGGCGGCGTCAGAATCGCGTCGAGCGGCGCGATCGCGCGCCCGGCGATCTGCGCCTGCCGTTCAGCGACATCGACCTGATGATAGTGGATCGCGTGCAGCGTCGCGGCCACCGGCGACGGCACCCACGCCGTGTTGGCGCCCGATCGCGGATGCGCGATCTTCTCGGCCAGCATCTCGGCCATCATGTCCGGCTTCGCCCACATGCCTTTGCCGATCTGCGCGCGCCCCGGCAGCCCGCAGGCGAGGCCGATGTCGACGTTGCGATCCTCGTAGGCCTTGATCCACGCCTGCGCACGCATGTCCGATTTGCGCACCATCGGGCCGGCTTCCATGCTGGTATGGATCTCATCACCGGTGCGATCGAGGAAGCCGGTATTGATGAAGAACACGCGCGATTTCGCGGCGCGAATGCACTCCTTGAGGTTGACGGTCGTGCGCCGCTCCTCGTCCATGATGCCCATCTTGAGCGTGAAGCGCGCGAGACCGAGCGTGTCCTCGACGCGGGCGAAGAGTTTGTCGGCGAAGGCAACCTCGCCGGGGCCGTGCATCTTCGGCTTCACGATATAGATCGAGCCGGTGCGGCTGTTGCGCAGCGGGCCGGTCGCCTTGAGATCGTGCAGCGCGATGAGGCTCGTTACGAACGCATCGAGAATGCCCTCGGGCGCGGGCTTGCCGGATGCGTCCAGTACACTGGCGTCCGGCATCAGGTGGCCGACGTTGCGGATAAGCATCACGCTGCGGCCCGGCAGCGTTGCCTCACCGCCATCGGGGAGCTGATAGACACGATCATCGGCAAGCCGCCGCGTCGTCTCGCGTCCTCCGGCTGAGAAGGTTGCAGCAAGCGTCCCTTGCATCAAGCCGAGCCAGTTGCGATAGGCCGCAACCTTGTCGTCGGGATCGACGGCCGCGATCGCATCCTCGAGGTCCATGATCGTCGTCAGTGCGGCCTCGAGCTGGATGTCCGAGACGCCAGCAGCGTCGGTGCGGCCGACGGGATTCGCCTTGTCGAAACGAATCTCAATGCCGAGGCCGTTGTGTTCGAACAACAACGCGCTCGGATTCTCAGGATTGCCCTGGTAGCCGAGGAACTGGTCGCGGTCGGACGGATAGGCGCGAGGATGCTCGCCGATATCGACCAGCAGCTGCCCGACCTCGACCGTGTAGGCGAGCGCTTGCGAATGAGAGACGGTGCCGTCCACATTTTCGATGGGAATGACCGTATCGAGAAACGCTTTCGCGGCGGCGGCGCAGCGCGCGACCCGCGCCGGATTGAGCCCGCCCGACGTGCGACCGGCACCGCCATCATCCGCCACCGCATCGGTCCCGTAGAGCGCATCATAGAGCGATCCCCAGCGCGCATTGGCAGCGTTCACCGCGAAGCGTGCGTTGGAGACCGGCGTGACGAGCTGCGGTCCGGCCATCGTCGCGATCTCATCGTCGACGTTCTCGGTATCGATGGTGAAATCAGCGCCCTCGGGAACGATATAGTCAATCCGCTCGAGGAAGGCGCGATAGGCGACAGGATCATGCGGCTTGCCGCGGTTGAGGCGATGCCAGATATCGATCTGGGCCTGGATCGACGCACGCAGATCGAGCAGCGCTGCGTTGTGCAGCCCGAGCTTCTCGATCGTCTCTTGAAGCCCGTTCCAGAACCGAATGCCGTCGACGCCGGTGCCCGGCAGCACCTCCTGATCGATAAAGTCCGCAAGGACCTTCGCCACCTGCAGCCGGCCCTTCGTCGTGTAGTCGATCATCGTCGCGCCATCCCCGCTGATGCTGCTGAAATTGTTGCTGGCACAGCGGGTTGTGGAGCTATCCAGGGACGATGGTCAACCCCCGGCGACGACTTTCGGGCACTGATCGGCGATGAAACGATTGACCGATTTGATCATCTGGCGGTGGTAGATGCCGACGGTGTCCTGGATCTGGGCGGCCGACCATACGAAACCCTTGATCACGCCCGGGGCTTTGATCTCGCCGACGTTGATCCAGATCTTCTTGGCAACGCCGTTCTTGAACTCGATCACAGGCGCCAGCGTGATCCGCGCCTTGTCGACTTTGTCCTCGCGCTCGATCTCGCAATGGACGGTGTGATCCGGCAGCGTGACCTTGATCTCGGCCGCCGACAGCGCGCCGATGATCATCTCGCGCGGCACCTTGAGATCCACCTCGCAGCGCGCCGCGCCAAACCCCCAGCGCAGCTTCTTGGTGCCATCCTTCAGTGTCTTTTTTGCCCATGCCTTGCTGAGCGCACACTGCAGGTCACCGGCCACCGGCTTCCTCCCGACGATTACGCCGCACAGTGACTTCTCGCAGGCCTTGATCTTGTCCTTCTCATCCTTGTGCGGCTCCAGCGCGAAGGCGCTGCCCGCGTCCGCCGCCAGCCCGCCGAATGCGCCGAGCATCGCCGCCAGCAACAGCAAGACCGAAACCCGCTTTGACCGTCCCGTCGGAAGTTCATGTGACACGACCAACCCCCTCGTGAGCAGCTCGGCGCCGTCGTCCGCTGCCTTTCCCCAGTCGGATGGTCGAGGGAGGCACGACGGCCAGCGCATTGTTAACCATGAGATGGCCGGGCGGGATCGCGGTCGGCGACTTCCTCGCCCGGAACCCCTCGTGTCGGCAGATATTGAGGCGTCAGCGTGACAGGCTAAGAACAAAATTCAGCATTTCCACCTTTAGCATGCGGGACCCGCTTGCCGTTCGTTATAGGATTCCCGCCATGCATCGTGATTCGTCGCTGCGATACGGAATGCGCCAGGGAGACACCACTATGCGCTTGAAGAGCCTGCTGCTGGCGCTTGCCGCCCTGATCGGCTTGACCTTCGTACCGATCGATCAGGCCGCCGCCGACGGCATGAAGAGAACCGTCAAGAAATCGAGCGTGGTGCGCAAGCATCACGTCCACAAGTACGCTTTCAAGCCGGACCGCTACGCTTACGAGTACCGGCCGAGGGGCTATTACCCCTACTACAATTCCGCCTACTACGCGCCCGCTCGCTACGTGCGTGAGCGTGCCCACATGCACTACTACCACTGGATCGACGTCAAGCCGCCGTACTTCAAGTCGTGGGGTCATCCCAGGAAGCGTTGGAACCAGCGCGCCTGGCACGCCCATCATCACGGCTACATCCGCCGTCACCACTGGTAATCGGCGCGATCCAGCTCAGAGCGTTCACACCCCGGCCGGAACCTTCTGGCCGGGGTTTTTCACGTCCGCGACAGGCTCGAAGCTCCGCGCAAGTTGCAGGACCAGCTCGTTGAGCACGAAGCGGCCGGCGCGCGTCGCAACCAGGCGACCATTGGCGAGACGGCGGAGCATATTCAGTCTCTCCAGCCGCATGATTGTAGCTTCAGACGGCGCTACACCGCCAATCTGAGCCAGTCGGCCAAGATCGACGCCTTCCACGAGACGCAGTCCCATCAGCAGCAGCTCATCGGCCTCTTCGGCCGGCGCCAGCGCGATATCCTCCACGAGGCCGTGACCAACACGCTCGACCGCGTCGAGCCATCCCTCTGGCCGCCGCTCGGTCACCAGTGCGCGACGCACGCCATCGACCACGAGCCGCCCGTGCGCGCCTGCGCCGACGCCGGCGTACTCGCCGTACCGCCAGTAGGTGAGGTTGTGGCGGCTCTCGTCACCGGGACGCGCGTGGTTGGAGATCTCGTAGGCCGGCAGGCCCGCCGCTTCGGTTGCCTCCTGTGTAATCTCGAATAGCGCGTCGGCGAGATCGGGATCGGGCACCGTGAGCTTGCCCGCGCGATGGAGGCCGAAGAATGGTGTCCCCTCCTCGATGGTGAGCTGGTAGAGGGACAGGTGATCCCGCGCCATCGCGAGCGCCTCGTCGAGTTCCGCGCGCCATGCCTCGGGCGTCTGCTTCGGGCGGGCGTAGATGAGATCGAACGAGAAGCGATCGAACGTGCGGGCGGCGATGTCGATCGCACGGCGCGCCTCGGCGACGGAATGCAATCGGCCAAGCGCTTTGAGATCGCCGTCGTTGAGCGCCTGCACGCCGAGCGACACGCGGTTGACGCCGGCTGCGCGATAGCCCGCGAAGCGCTCCGCCTCGACGCTCGACGGATTGGCTTCAAGCGTGATTTCGGCGTCCGGCGCCATTGGCCATGCGGCGGCGATGCGATCCAGGATGGCGCCGACCGTCTCGGGTTTCATCAGTGACGGCGTGCCGCCGCCGAGGAAGATGCTGGTGACGGTGCGGCCCGGCGCCAACGCCGCCATGTGGCCGATCTCGCGCGCGAAAGCTGCTGCGAAGCGCGGCTCATCGACGGCGCCGAAGCGCACGTGACTGTTGAAGTCGCAGTACGGGCATTTGGACGCGCAGAACGGCCAATGGACGTAAACGCCGAAGCCAGGATCCGACGCGTCAGCCATTGGGCTTTTCCAGACACGCCGCGACGAACAGCGCGAACGCGCGGGCGCGATGGCTGATCGCGTGCTTGGCCTCAGCCTCCATCTCGCCGAAGGTCAACGTCTCGTCGTCGGCGAGGAACATCGGATCGTAGCCGAAGCCTTTCTCGCCGCGCGGCGGCCACACGAGATGGCCGAACACCTTGCCTTCGAAAACTTCCGTCTCACCATCCGGCCACGCAAGGCACAGCGCGGCGGTGAAGTTGGCGCGGCGGCTATCGGGATCGGCCGCGAACTTCGCTTGCAGCTCCTGCTCGACGCGCTGCATGGCGTAGTTGAAATCCTTTGCCGCACCGGCCCAGCGCGCGGAGTACACGCCGGGATCGCCGCCGAGCGCTTCAACTTCGAGACCTGAATCATCCGACAGCGCGGGGAGACCGCTCGCCTTGGCGCTGTGCAGCGCCTTCAGACGCGCGTTGCCCGCAAATGTCGTCTCCGTCTCCTCGGGCTCGCTGATACCGAGTTCGCCAGCCGACACCGCGCTGAGGCCATACGGCCGGATCAGATCGTTGATCTCGCGGATCTTGCCCGGGTTGTGGCTCGCGACGACGAGACGGGTTCCGGCTTCCAGTTTGCGCGTCACGAGAGGCCCCATATTTTCGGCTCGGCGAACTCGAGACAGTTGCCGGCCGGATCACGGAAGTAGATCGAGCGCCCGCCGCTCGGCCAAATGAAATCAGCTTCGATCGCGACACCCTCATCCTCGAGGCGCCGCTTCCAGCCGTCGATTTCGTCGCGGCTGGCGCGGAAGCAGACGTGCCCCTCGCCTGTCGCACCGTGCGGCGGCACCGGGAGCTTCGCATCCGCCGGCGGCGGCAGAACCGTCGCCTCCGGATTGAAGACCAGCAGCACTTGATCGCCG
>CAZKZT010000022.1:0-18248 GCA_964557265.1 uncultured Hyphomicrobium sp. | reverse complement strand
CACCCGGTCTGGTGCCGCACACCATGCGTCCGATGGGCTGGTCGGCGATCTCGGTGCTCGGTCCCATGGGCCGCACGGTCGCGGATGCCGCCCAGTTGCTCGGCGCGCAGGCGGGCCTCGGCGGTGAGGTCGATCCGCTGAGCTATGACGTCGACACCGCCGGCCTCGCGACGCCGCAGCCGGTCGACCTCGGGCGCCTGAAAGTTGCTTGGACCGAGGACTTCGGCGCGAGCCCGGTCGACAAGCCAATCCGCAAGGTGTTCCGCGATCGCATCAAGGCGATGCGCCACCTTTTCCTCACCTGCGACGAGATCAAACCGGACCTCGGCAAAGTCGACGAGTGCTTTGATGTCGTCCGTGCGATCGGCTTCGTCGGCCGTTACCGCGACGCCTACGAGAAGGATCCGTCGAGCCTCGGCCCCAACATCCGCGCCAACTACGAACTCGGCGCCAAGATGGGCATCGCCGATGTGGCCTGGTCGCATCTCGAGCAGACGCGCATCTACCGCAAGTTCCAGGAGCTCTACAAAGACTACGACCTCGTGCTCGCGCCGACGGTGCCGGTGTCGCCGTTCCCGTGGACGCAGCTCTATCTCTCCGAGATGGACGGCAAGCCGCTGCGCAACTACTACCATTGGCTGTCGCTGACCTACGTCGTCACCCTCGCAACGAATCCGGCGATCTCGATTCCCTGTGGCGTCGATCACGCGGGCTTCCCGTTCGGCCTGCAGGTCGTCGGCGGCGCGCGCAAGGATGCGTTCGTGCTGTCGGCCGCACACGCGATGGAGCAGGCATTCAACGCCGCCCCCGCTCTCAAGCGGCCGCTCCCCGATCTCAAGAAGCTGACGAAGCCGACGCCGGCGCTCAAGTCGATCGTGACGGCCGCGCCGAAGCGAACCGACATGAAGTAGCCGATGATCCTGTACACGCTCGCAGCCGCGCTTTTTCTCGGTCTGTTGCGGCTGCGCGTGTGGATCGTGCCGCCGTTCGTCATTCTGGCCGTCGTCATCCAGATCGGCGTCGGCTCCGGCGGCAATTTCAGGATCTGGGAGCCGCTCCGCGATCCTGCATTCGTCGAGCTGGTCGCAAAAATGCTGATCACGAACTTCGTGGCAGCCGTGATCGGCTATGGCGTTGGCCGCGGCATCGCTGCCGTGATGGGCTATCTTGGAAGAAATTTCCGCACGCCGCTCGAGTGATGCGCACCGCCGCTATCGCCGTGCGGCCTTCCGGCCCAACGCCGCGCCGATGATCTCGACGCCGCCGTCGATGGTCTGTCGCCACGTCAGCGGACACCGCGGATGCGGGCCGAACTGCGGGCGTCGCTCCTCGACCAGCAGCGACGATGGCAAATGCACGAAACCGATGCGGGTCTCTCGCGCGCGCAATCGCGCCTGATCGAGCGCGGAATAGAGCGCCGCATTGCAGAGGTAAGTCCCCGCACTGCGCGACACGAACGCTGGCAGACCGCGCGCGCGCAACCGCGCGACGATCGCCGCAACGGGAACCGTGCTCGTGAGGTAGGAGGCACCATCCTCACGCAACGCCGTCCCGTGCGGAAAAGCGCCCGCGGCATCGGGCAGGAATGCGCAACGGTTGACGCCGCGTGCCTCGATCTCGAAGCCGCGCGCCCGGGATGAAACACCGAAATGCAGCGCCACCGATGGTGCAAGCATCTCATAGTGATCGCCCAGATGACGGAGCCCCGCCGCCCACTCGGTCGGCAGGATGCGCACATCGAAGACGATGCCGGGATAGGCGATGCGCGCGGCATCAGCGACGCGGGGCACCAGCAGCGATGTCGCGTTCGCGGGCACGCCGGGAAACGGCCCGAAAGCCGTCAACAGCACGCGTGTGCGACCGCCCGGCATGATGCTCCGTCAGGCCTCCGTTGCGGCGCCCTGCCCGCCCCGCGCGCCGCGAAGCAGATCCATGACGGCATCGACCGCACTCCCCGGCGTCAAACGACCGAGCCGTACCTCCGCTTCGAGTTGCTGGAGCCGCCCCATGACGTCCGGGCGCGCCCGCACCTCATCCATCAGCCGGTCGGCGAGCATGTCGTGCATCCACGTCACCGCCTGGGTCTGGCGCCGCGCCTGGAACTCGCCACTCGCCGTCATCACGCGACGGTGCTCCTCGACCTTCTGCCACAGGACATCGAGGCCCGTGTTCTCGTGCGCCGAGCAGGTGAGCACCGGCGGATGCCAGCTCGGCGAGAGCGGCGTCAGCAGCCCCAGCGCCCCCTTGTATTCGGCCGCCGAGCGCGTCGCGCGCGCAATGTTGTCACCATCGGCCTTGTTGATGACGATCATGTCGGCGATCTCGATGATACCCTTCTTGATGCCCTGGAGATCGTCGCCGCCACCCGCCAGCAGCAGCACCAGGAAGAAGTCGACCATCTCCGCGACCGCCGTTTCCGACTGGCCGACGCCAACCGTCTCCACGATCACGACGTCGTAGCCTGCGGCTTCCACGAGCAGCATCGTCTCGCGCGTGCGCCGCGCGACGCCGCCGAGCGTGCCTGACGTCGGCGATGGGCGGATGAAGGCGCCTTCGCTCACCGCCAGCCGCTGCATCCGTGTCTTGTCGCCGAGGATCGAGCCGCCGGTTCGCCGCGAGGTCGGGTCGACGGCGAGCACGGCAATGCTCTTCCCCGCCGCAATCAAGTTCATGCCGAGCTGGTCGATGGTCGAGGATTTGCCGACACCGGGAACGCCGGTGATGCCGATGCGATGCGCCTTGCCGGTATCGGGGAGCAATTCCTGGAGCAGCGCCTGCGCGCGCTGGCGATGCGCCGGGCGGGAACTCTCGACGAGCGTGATGGCGCGCGCGAGCGCGGCGCGGTCACCGCCACGGATGCGATCCGCCAGCTCGCCAAGCGGGAGATCGTCGAAGGACTGGCGAGCGAGAGTGGCAACCGGACGATCTGCGAGGCCGCCGGAGGGGCCATCAGCCACCATTCAGAAGCACCACAGGCGGCTTCCGAGCGCCGCCAAATCGACGAGCAGGGCATCGCCCCGCACCGCAACGAGATACAGTGCGCCCAGCATGAGGCTGGAGAGCGCGAGCGTCAGGCCAAGGCGCACCGACCGGGGCATCCGCTCCGGCGCCCGTGAAACAGACGGCGTATCCGTCATCGTGGCCATGCGCTTCTCTCCTCAGGTCTCCTCAGGCCGCTGACGTCACGCTGCAGGCTGCCCCGCCAGCCGCGCAACCGGGCGTTCCCGGATCGGCAGATGGATCAGTGCCGCGAACATCGCGAGCCCGATACAGATCCACCACATCGTATCGTAGGACTTCGTCGCATCATAGAGGGTTCCGGCCAGCCACAGCCCCAGGAACGACCCGAGCTGGTGCGACAGGAACACGAAACCATAGAGCATCGACATCCACTGCGTCCCGAAGAACAGGCTGACGAGGCTCGACGTCAGCGGGATGGTCGACAGCCAGAACAACCCCAGCAAGGCCGAGATGCCGATCACCACCCACGGCGTCAGCGGCAGGAACAGCAGCCCCAGGAACGCGAACGAGCGCATGAAATAGATGAAGCTCAACCCGATCCGCCGCTCGACGAATTGCGCGGATCGGCCGGCCAGAAAGGTGCCGATAATGTTGGCGACACCGACCGCCATCAGCGCCCAGACGCCGACCCAAGACGGCAACCCCTGATCGGATGCGAAGGCCGGCAGATGCACGCCATAGAACGAGACGTGAAAGCCGCAGACGAAGAAGCCTGATGTCAGGAGCCAGAAACTCGGATGGCGGAGCGCCTCACCGAAGGCCTCGCCGAGCGTCTGCGAGCGGACGGTGCCAACGTGCGCCAACGGCTTGCCCGAAAGCGGCCAGGCGAGAGGCACCATCAGCAGGCAGGTGGCCGAAATCACCATCAGGCTCGCCTTCCAGCCGACAGTCTCGATCAGGATGTGCGCATAAGGAAACGCGACGAAGGAACCAATGCCGCTCGCGACGCCGAGCGCAGCAATTGCAGCCGTGCGGCCTTCCGGGGGCGCCGCGCGTCCGACCGCGCCGACCAGCGCGGATATGCCGGTGCCTGCGACGCCGATGCCCGCGAGCAGCCCGCCGATATAGATGTCCATCGGCGTTTGCGCGGTCGCGAGCACGTAGAACGAGGCCACGGTCGACAATGACGACACGATGATCACGCGCCCCGCGCCATATTTGTCCGCGACGCCGCCCGCAATGATCGAAAGCAGGCCCCAGACGATGTTGGCGATCGCCATGGCGTTGGAAAACGGCTCGCGGCCGACGCCGAGTTCATCCGACAGCGGCTTCAGATAGAGGCCCATGACCTGCCGGAAGCCCATCGCCAAGCCGACGATGGTACCCGCCGCAAGAATGACCAGCCAGAGCGGACGCTGCGGCCGGATGGCGGCGGAGGCTTGTGTCGACATGAGGCGTCCTGAATGGCGGCTCGCCAGCCGCCACAACGGAGTGGGCGGCAATTGGCGAAGCGAGGTCCAAAGCACTTTTTGTGCGCTTCTTATGCCTCGACGTGACTAGGCTGTCGACACGGGACAGGAGCGGGGCGCACGCGCCAGCTATGCGTGGCGCGGCAGGTGATCAGGTGTTGCGCGTCAACCCGGCCTGCATCCGTTCCAAAGCGGCGCGGAGCCGGTCGTCGGACACGGCAGCCAGCAGGGGGGCCGTCTCGTTGCGGTTGAACGGGCGCCGTATCGTTTTGGCTGGAGCAGCACGGGCTGCCTCGGCAGCAACCGGTGGCAATGCGCCCTCGACAGGCGCTTGGATGATCCGGATGTCGGCGACGGCGCGATAGCCGAAGTGGGCGTTGATGCGCTCGGTGATCTGGCGCGCCTTGTACTGGACGTCGATGGCGCGGCCGAGGTCGACGCGGAGCACCAGCGTGGCGCCCTGCCGTTGCGGCCCGGCGGCGTCATCTGCCTCCTGCACAGCGCGCGGCCACTTCAGTCTATCCGGCGCGGTGTAGCGGGCGAGGTCGGCCCCGACGATCTTGGCCCAATCCGTAAGCAGGGTCGCAGTCGAAAAGCCGAATTTCTCGAAGGCCTTGCGCGTCAGACCTGGCACCAGCGCGCCGACCGCCTTGACACTTGCAGCTGCCGCGTTGGCGCGCGCCGCAGCCGCGTTCCGCCACGGCGCAGCGGCCATGGGCGCGGCCGGACGGCGGATACGGGTCAGGGCGACGGCGCTTCTCGGCATTGGTGCTCCGGCGCTTCTGGATGCTGTAAATACGGCCATTCGGGCAGCGCCTTCGGTACAATTCGATCGAGTCGTGCTTAACATCTGGTTAATGATTCGGATCGTGGCCACGAGGCGATCGGATGAGCGCTGCGGCAAGACTGCAACACATCTGGCCGGCGCCCGGCCCCGGCACCGTCACGGCGCTGCTCGACTGGTACGATCGCGAGCGCCGCGACCTGCCTTGGCGGACTGCGCCGGGCGGTCAGGCTGATCCCTACGCCGTCTGGCTGAGCGAGATCATGCTCCAGCAGACGACCGTAAAAACCGTCATTCCCTACTATCTGAAGTTCCTCGCCCGCTGGCCGACCGTCGCCGCGCTTGCAGCCGCCCCTCAGGATGACGTGCTCACGGCCTGGGCCGGCCTCGGCTATTACAGTCGCGCCCGCAACCTGCACGCCTGCGCGATCGCGGTTGTGGAAAATCATGGCGGCGTGTTTCCCACAACCGAGGCCGCCCTGCTCGAACTCCCCGGCATCGGCCCGTACACGGCGGCAGCGATCGCCGCGATCGCCTTCGGCCGACGCGCGACGCCCGTCGACGGCAACATCGAGCGCGTTACCGCGCGGCTGTTCGCAGTCTCGGAGCCGGTCCCTGGCGCGAAGGCCGAGTTGCGGCGCCTCGCAGCCTCGCTGACTCCGAGAAAGCGCGCCGGTGATTTCGCACAGGCGATGATGGATCTGGGCGCCACCGTCTGCACGCCACGCAGCCCCTCCTGCATGGTCTGCCCGATCGAGAACGACTGCACGGCGCATGCAATGGCGATCGAGGCCAGCCTGCCCGCACGCGCGCCAAGAAAAGCACGCCCCGACCGTTTCGGCGTCGCCTTCCTGACGCTCAGTGAAGGCGGCCGCATTCTGCTCCGCCAGCGCCCGCCGACCGGCCTCCTCGCAAGCATGATGGAAGTCCCCTCGACCGAATGGACCGAGATGCAGCCTGTCAAGCGTGAGGCACTGCGACGGGCGCCGATGCGCGCGGATTGGTGGCCGGTGACGGGCAGCGTCGTCCACGTCTTCACGCACTTCCGGCTCGAGCTGCTGGTCTACCGCGCGCTTGTCCGCGATGAGGCGGTGATCGATTTGTGGGCCGAGCCCGAGCGCTGCCGCTGGGTCCACCGTCGCGATCTCGACGACGTCGCGCTGCCGAGCGTCATGCGCAAAGTGATCGCGCACGCGCTGCCGGCGGATTGACGTGCAGGACAGAACCGGTCCGTAGCCCCTACGGCGATCGCCGCGCCAGCAGCACCGCTTCCGGCGGCGAACGTGCCCAGCCGTCGCCACGCTCGCCGATCTTGCGGCCAACGTCGAACAGCGCCCGCATGTAGGTCGGATCGAAGGCTTTCGCCGACTTGACGTTGAAGGTCGCAGGGATCGACGCGAGCCTGAACGCGGCACCGTCGCGCTCAGCCATGGCGTAGATCTGATTGAGATCGCCCATCGCCTGATGCTTGGTCAGCGTGAACAGCGAGCGCGCGCTGATCGCGAGCACGTTCGACTGAACCGGCTCGTATTCCGGCGCGATCTTGCCGTTGCGGATCACATAGACGGTGCGCCGCGGCGGTGACGGATAGAGGCGGTCGAACGTCTTCAGCGAGAACTGCGCTGGCGCGAGGAAGACCTGCCGCGTCGGCCCGCCGTCGACGTGCATCTCCTCGAAGATTTTGTTGCCGACGCGCACCTTGACGTGAACGGGCGGGAAAATGCCGGGCAGCGAAGCCGATGCGAGAAGCACATCACGGAACAGCTGCACCGCATCAGGATCGCGCTCACTGGCGACAGCGATCTCGCCCATGTTCCAGATCATCTGGCGTTGTGCATCGAGGTTCGTCGTGCCGATCAGCAGCAGACGGCCGGCCCGATACTGCGCGGCGACCCCGGCAAGCATCCGGCGGTCGACGTGGCTCGCGATCAGGTTGCGCAACGGGGTCGAGTCCGCAAGCGCATCGGCACCGAGCAATCCGGCCAACACTTGTGGCGTCGCGACCGAACTCGAATCGAAATTGTTCCACAGCTCGGCGAGCTGATTGTCGTAGCTGGGGCCGAGATAAGCATACGGTGCGATCAAGGCGCCCGCGCTGACGCCCGTCACCACCTCGAAACGCGGCCGGTCGCCACGTTTCGACCAGCCTGTCAGCAGGCCGGCACCGAACGCACCATCCTCCGCACCGCCCGACAACGCCAGATACTCGACGTGCGGACGGCCCTGGCGCACGCCAACCGTTGAAGCGAGGCGCGACACATTCGGCATATGCTGCTGCACGAAGGCGATCACATCCTTCGGAACTTCATCGCCCCAGAAGCGGATCGCGCCGACGACCGGCACCTCGGCCTTGGCCACCAGCTTGGCAGGCACGGGCTGACGTTCCACGCTCGCACACGCCGCCACGAACATGGCCGTCAGACAGATGGCAATGACGCGAACCAGACTCGAGCGAAACAAACTTACCCCCCAGGCGGAGCTTTCAACAGCTGGACCGCACTATAGCGGATCCGCATCGAGCCCCCGATCAGTCTTAGCTGGACGATCCATCCATGGGAACAACCAGTGGCAGACTGGCCACAGCCTGCGGGAGGGCGTTCACTATTCCGTTAACGCTGCTGATCGCGCTTCACGAGGAGCGCGAGCGGGATGGCCGCGAGAGACACCAGCATGCAGATGAAGAACGCGTTGGTATAGGCGATCAACGCTGCCTGACGGCTGATCTCCTTCGAGATCGTCGCGAGCCCTCGGGCGCTATCGACGTTCCAGCCGCCGAGGTCGGGTTGCACGGGGATCCGCTTGCTGAACGGCGAGACATTCTCGACCAGCCGGCTGTAATTCTCGCCCGACGAGCGCACGACCAGCGCAACGCAGATCGAGATGAAGAAGCTGGACGCGATATTGCGGGTGAGATGCAGCATCGACGCGGCCTCGGGCCGGGCCCGCGAGGGGAGCGTCCAGAATGCGGCCGTCGTGATCGGCGCCCAGATCAGACCGACCGAGATCCCCTGCAGGTACGTGTTGGCGGCGAAGCTGGCGAAGTCGGTGTCGAGGCTGATTGTCATCAGCCATGCGCCAGCCAGGCATTGCACCCCGAAGCCGACCGCCGCCGTCAGGCGCGGATCGAAGCGGCTGACCATGAGCGACAGGAAGAAGCCCGTGGCGACGCCGATGCCGCGCCAGCCGATGACGAGACCGATCAGGCTGTCGCTATACCCGAGATGGGTCTGCAGAAGCGGTGGCAGCAGCACCATCGGCGTGAAGTTCACCATCCCGAACATGCCGATCAGCATCAGCCCGATCGCGAAATTCCGGTCGAGCAGCAGGCGCAGATCGAGGAACGGGCGCGCCGCCGTCAGGCTGTGCGCGAGGAAGATGTAGAACGAGACGAGGCCGATGAACGTCGCCACAGTGATCTCGGTCGACTCGAACCAGTCAAGGCGCTGGCCGCGCGACAAGATGATCTGCATCGCCGCAATCGCGATGGAGAGCGACAGGAAGCCGATCCAGTCGAGCGAGGCGGGTTTGTTGTCGTCATCGGCCGGCAGGACGAGGCGCGCGCCCATCGTCGCCAGCACCGCAACCGGCACCACCATGTAGAAGCCCCAGCGCCACCCGTAATAATCGGACAGCAGGCCCGCGAGCATCGGCCCCAGAATCGGGCCGACCGTATTGGACAACCCGAATACCGAGATCGCCCACGGGTGCTGGCGCCGCGGAAAGACGTCGAGGATGAGCGACTGACCGAGCGGCAGCAACGGCGCGCCACAGGCGCCCTGCAGCACCCGCCACAGGAGCAGATCATCGAGCGACTGGGCCAAGCCGCACAGCAACGATGCAGCGGTGAAACCGCCGAGACTCCACACCATCACGGTGCGCCGTCCGAACGATCCGACCAGCCATCCGGTCATCGGCGTGACAACAGCGGTCGCGAGAATGTGGAACGTGACCGTCCAGGCGATCTCGTCCTGGGTCGCGGAGAGCGCACCCTGCATCTGGGGCAGGATCGCAGTAGCGATGAACGCCGCCGATATATAGGTCGCCGACGAGAGCACCACGATGAACAGCACGAGCTGTCGTCGCGCCGGCGACAGCTCGATGGCCGGGGCCTCATCCGCCGTCATCGTCGTCATGGGAGTTCGTGTACCTCAGTCGCGGGCCGCGTGGCGGCACGCGTCGTGGTGTCAGCGCAGCGGAAAGCCGAGGGCGACCAGCGCATCCTTCAGCCGCTCGCGGCCATTGAGCGCCTTGATCGTTGCCATCCGCGCCACGACACGCTGCGTCCACGTGTAGGCCGCCATCTCGTTGCGGCGCGAAAATGTTTCGAGGCGGGCGTCGTAGGCGGCGCGCTCCTGCGCCTCCGTATCGTAGGTGTAGCGGTCGCGATGCAGGACGATGCTCTGCGGCAGGCGCGGCTTCACCTCGGCTGCGCTTTCGGGCTTCGCATAGCCGACACAGAGACCGAACATGACGGCGGCTCCCGGTGGCAGTTCCAGCAGCTCGGCGACGCGCTGCGGATCATTGCGCATGGCGCCAATGTAGACCGTCGAAAGGCCGAGCGATTCAGCGGCAACCACCGCATTCTGCGCAGCGAGCGCGGCATCGATCGCGGCAACCAGGAATGACTCGAGATAGGGCACCCCTTCGAGCGGCTTGCCCTCGGCCACTGCAATGCGCTGGTTGCGCGACAGGTCCGCAACCCACACGAGATAGAGCGGACACTCGACGATGTGCTTCTGGTTGCCTGCGATCTTCGCCATCTCGGCGCGCTTCGCGGAATCCGTGACCTCGATCACCGACCAGGTCTGCAGGTTGGAGCTGGTCGCCGCCGACTGCGCCGCCGCGACCAGCGTCTCCAGCGTGCCGGCGGGCACCGCATCGGGCTTGTAGCCGCGCACTGAGCGATGCTTCAGAAGCTCGGCAATCACGGGAGTCCACGGCAAGCTGCTCGGCGCAGCCTCCGTGCCGTAGCGTGCGGCGAGCGCATGGCTCTGCGCCGCGAGCGGCGGATCAATGGCGTTCATGGGATTTTCCCGGCGTGCGTTGGCAGCAGTGTCTGGAACCATTCGACCAGACACCCCCGACGTTGTCCACCCGCGCGCCGGGCAGAGACCCATGCGCAAACAGCTCGCAGCCGATGCGCCTCACACTTTGTTTGCCGCCGTAAGGCCACGCTCGACATCGGCGATGAGATCGGTGGTGGCTTCCAGGCCGACCGACAGGCGGATCATGCCGTCGGTGATCTTGAGTTCGGCACGGTCCTCCGGCTTCAGACGCTGATGCGTCGTGGTCGCCGGATGGGTGACGATGCTCTTCGCGTCCCCGAGATTGTTCGAGATCTTCATGATCTGCAGCGCATTGAGGAATGCGAACGCCGCCGGCTTGCCGCCTGCGAGATCGAACGTGATAATCGTGCCGCCGCCGCTCATCTGCTGGCGCGCCAGCGCCGCCTGCGGATGGGTCTCGCTGCCGCAATGGAGCACGCGCGCGACGCCGGGCTTGCCCGTCAGCGCCGCCGCGAGCCGCGTGGCACTCTCACTCTGCGCCCGCACCCGGATAGGCAGCGTCTCCAACGATTTCAGCAGCACCCACGCATTGAACGGGCTCATCGACGGCCCGGTCTGGCGCAGGAACACCTGCAGATGGTCCTTGAGGAATTTCTCCGAGCACAGGATCAGGCCGCCGAGGCAGCGTCCCTGCCCGTCGATGTGCTTGGTCGCGGAATAGACGACGACATCGGCGCCGAGCTTGAGCGGCTTCTGCAGCAGCGGCGTCGCGAACACGTTGTCGACGAAGACGAGTGCGCCAGCGGCGTGCGCGAGTTCCGACACGGCCTTGATGTCGACGAGATCGAGCGTCGGGTTGGCCGGGGTCTCAAAAAATACGGCTTTGGTCTTCGGGCCGATCGCCGCCTTCCACTGCGCAAGATCGCTACCGTCGACCAGCGTCGACGAGATGCCGAAGCGCGGACAAAGCTCCTCGACCACATAGCGACACGAGCCGAACAGCGCCTTCGCGGCAACGATGTGATCGCCAGCGCTCAGGTAGCTCAGCAGTGCCGATGTGACGGCCGCCATGCCGGTCGCCGTCGCGCGCGCCGCCTCGGCGCCTTCGAGCAGCCGGATGCGCTCTTCCAGCATCGCCGTCGTCGGGTTCGAGAACCGCGAGTAGATGAAGCCCGGATCTTCGTCCTTGAAGCGCGCCTCCGCCTGCTCCGCGGTCGCGTAGATGTAGCTCTGGGTGAGGAACAGCGCTTCCGACGTCTCGCCGAAGGGCGACCGCAGCGTGCCGCCATGGACAAGCTGTGTTTCGGGAAGCCAAGTGGCGGGATCGATCGAGGGGGCGGGCTGGGACATCTGCGGGTCTCCTTGACACGGGGTCGCAGCGTGGCAGGCCCCAGGAAAACAAAAAACCGGCGTCGTGGTCACCCGTATTCAAGCCGGGCGCGACCAGGAAACCGGTTCCGCACGGCCATTTTAGCGAGTTGTTTAACGTGGCTGCAAGCCGGCCGGCCAAATCACCACGACGTCTGAGACCTGGGAATAACGCATTGGCAGGCTTGGCGTCAATGGGTGGATGGGCTATGCGCGAGCGACCAAGGGGCTAAGGTGGCGTCCTGCCGCAGGCAGCTACGGCGATATGGGAACGGGCATGGCGAAGGCGCGAGCTGGTGTGAAACGGCAGACAGGCATCCTGCCGATCCAGGATATCCGCGTGCTGGCGGCTGACGGCGCCATTCTCTCTGATGCGCCGCTCGGCGCCACGCAGATCCAGCCAGCGAGCCTCGATCTGCGGCTCGGCAGCAAGGCCTTCCGCGTCCGCGCGAGCTTTCTGCCCGGTGCCGAGGACGGCGCCGGCGTCAAGAACCGCCTGGCCGATCTGGCGCTGCATGAGATCGATCTCGATAAGGGCGCGGTACTTGAAACGGGCTGCGTCTATGTGGTGCCGCTGCAGGAACGCCTCGCGCTACCGCCCGATGTCTCTGCCTCCGCCAACCCCAAAAGCTCGACCGGCCGCCTCGACGTTTTCACGCGCGTCATCGCGGACGGCGTCCCTTCGTTCGACACCATTCCGGCAGGATACAGCGGCGCGCTCTACGCCGAGATCTGCCCGCAGACGTTCCCGATCGTCGTACGCCGCGGTTCGATGCTGAGCCAGATCCGCTTCCGTATCGGCGATCCGGTCGAGAACGACGCCGATCTCTCCGCGCTCCACACCAAGTACACGCTCGTCGATGGCGGCACGGCAGCGGACATCAAGGGCGGCCTCGCACTTTCGGTCGATCTCGTGGGCGACAAGAACGGCCTCGTCGGCTATCGCGCGCGCCGCCATACGGGCCTCGTCAATGTCGACGCCCCCGGCAGCTGCCTGCTGGCCGACTACTGGGAACCGATCATCATCACGCCCGGCAAGCGCTCACCACGCCTGATTCTCGATCCCGATCAGTTCTACATCCTCGCCTCGAAGGAGGCGGTCCATGTGCCGCCGACGCACGCCGCCGAAATGATGCCGTTCAATCCACTCGTCGGCGAGTTCCGCGTCCACTACGCGGGTTTCATGGACCCTGGTTTCGGACATGCACCGGCAGGCGGGGCCGGCGCGCGCGTCGTGCTCGAGGTGCGCAGCCACAAGGTGCCATTCGTGCTCGAGGACGGCCAGATCATCGGACGGCTCATCTATGAGCGCATGGCCTCACGTCCGGATGTGCTCTACGGCACGGATCTCGGCTCCAACTATCAGGCGCAGGGCCTGAAGCTCTCCAAGCACTTCAAGGCTTGACGTTTCAGCAAACGGCGACCGGCTCGCAGAGGCGCAGCGTGAAGCGCTGGTTCTCCTGCTCGCGCGTGAAGTCGTACTCGCGCTTGTCGGTGCAGCGTATGCGGCCTTCGAGGCCGACACGACTGCCGACCTTGACGTCACGGACAAACAGCACCTCGGCGAGATCACACCGCTGCTGCTCCTTGAGCTGATGGGTGAGCAGGATCCGCCATGATTCCGCTCCGCGCCCGTGCGACGCGCCAAATATCAGCAGAGTTGCAGCCATCGCAGCTGTCAGCATGGCTTTCACGCGCATCGGGATCGCAGCACACACTTCCGCATTTGCTCGCGCGCGGTAAGACATCCTCGAACATCCTTTCAGTCCGGAACCGGGGAAGCGCAGTTTTCGTTATACCGGCACGGTTCGCCGCTCCCTCGCCTTGATGCCCGTCAATATCGCGCGCGCCGCGCCGTGCCATGATCGCGCAAGATGCTGGAGGGCGACGCCAAACCTCAGGAGTGCGGCATGGACTGGAAGACCATTCTGGTACAGCTATCGAACCCTCGCCGCGTCGATGAGCTGCTCAGCGTGAGCAGCCGCATCGCCGAGCGCTTCAACGCACATTTGATCGGTTTCAATGTCGCGCATGCGCTCGCCCATGTTCCGGCGACGCCCATGTTGCTCGGCCCGGAAGACTTCGCCGCCTTCCGATCGATGGACGCCGAAGACGTGGCGAAACTGAAGTCCAGGTTCGAGGATGCAACGCGCGGCCGGGCCTTTGTCGCCGAATGGCGCAGCATCGATGCGGCGACCTTCGACACGGCCTCGACCACGATCGAGCATACCCGAGCCGCGGACCTCGTCGTCGCCAGCCAGGCCGACCCTGATTGGGAGATGTCCGGCCTCTTCGACGCGCCGGAACGGCTCGCGCTCGAGAGCGGACGCCCCGTGCTGATCGTGCCCTATGCCGGAACATTCGGCGAAATCGGCAAACGCGTCCTCATTGCCTGGTCCGGCACCCGCGAGGGCGCGCGGGCCGTGTTCGATGCGCTCCCGTTGCTCAAGGAGGCACAGGCGGTCACGCTGCTGTGCGTCGTCGGCAAGGGCGCCGAGGCTGAACCCGGTCAGTTGCCCGGCACTCAGATCGCCGCCTCGCTCGCCCGCCACGGCGTCAAAGTAACGGTCCAGAAATCGATCGCCGAGGATATTGCCGTTGCCGATGACATTCTCTCGCGGGCGGCCGATCAGGGCAGCGACCTGCTCGTGATGGGCGCCTACGGGCATTCGCGGCTGCGCGAGATGGTGTTCGGCGGCGTGACGCGCCATATCATTCGTCACATGACCATACCGACGCTGATGTCGCATTGATGCCCACGGTGCGGCACGCACTCATCCCGCGAGAAGGAGATCACCATGTACGCCCGCATCCTCATTCCGACCGACGGCAGCGAACTTTCAGAGAAAGCGATCGACCAGGGCTTAGCGCTCGCCAAGGCGGTCGGTGCCAAGGTGACGGTCCTGCGTGCCACCAGCCTGCCGACGCCAATGGTGTACGAGGGCGTCGTGGTCGCACTGCCGACCGAAGAACTCCGTCAGGAGATCGCCAAGAGCGTCGAGCAGAATTTCGTAACGGTACGCGAGAAGGCAGCCAAAGCGGGCGTCGATGCCGAGACGATCCAGACCGAAAGCGACTTCCCGTCGCTGGCGATTATCGATAGCGCGCGGGAGAAGGGGGCTGACCTGATCGTGATGGCCTCACATGGGCGGCGCGGCATCTCGGCGGTGCTGCTCGGCAGCGAGACGCAGAAAGTGCTGACGCACTCGACGATCCCGGTGCTCGTCGTCCGCTGATCCCTGTACTCAACCGCGCCGCGCGGGCAACGGGCTACCGAACACGACCCGCGCGCGCACGCCACGACCCGGCCGGCTCGAGACGTCGAGCCGGGCGCCATTTGCCGCCGCCAGCGACCGCGTGAGCGGCAAACCAAGACCCGCCTTGCCCGACCGGCCATCGGCCTTCGCGCCGCTCGCGGGAGAGGCCATCCCCGGCCCGTCGTCTTCGACCTCGACCCACACCTCGCCGCCAAGCTCGTAGCCCGTCGTCACCTTGATGCGCACGGACGGGCCGCCATGCTTGAGCGCATTCGAGATCAGGTTGAGCAGCATTTGGCGGACATTGCGCCGGTCTGCGGCGACGCGCGGCAGGCCGCTGACCAGCGCCGCGTCGAGCCGGGCGCCGGATTTCTCCGCCAGCGGCTGCAACGACGTGCAGAGCGCCTCGACCTCGACATTGAGATCCACCTCGGCCGTAACCGGACGCGGTGACGGCTCACCGGGCGCCGCAGTCAGGATGCCGTCGACGACATCCAGACCATGACGCGCACTGTCGAGAATATCATGGATGTAGGCCCGATACCGATCGTTCGGCCACGGCCCGAGCCGCTCCTCCGTGATGACCTCGGCGAGCGAGATGATGGCGGCGAGCGGCGTGCGGATCTCGTGCGCGAGATGCGCAGATATGTCGATGTCCGCAGTTGGATCCGGCCGGGGCTCGCGTTGTGGCACGGGCGGCGCATCCAGCGTATCGACGGCCAGACCCATGGCCAGATCGCCCTCATCCGAGACGTCGGCCGCACCTTGACGGATACGGCGCGCGATCTCGCGCAAAGTATCTGAATCATTCAAAGGGACGCGCGCGCTGTCCGCCGCGGGCGCGGGCGATCGCGTTGCAGCTCCCGCCGCGGGCCGTGCGCTTCCACCCGCCGTCGCAAGCCAGCGCTCGACGAACGCGCGCTCATCGAAGCTCGCTTCGCTGCCGCCAACAGCCGGCACCGAAGCCGCGCCAGCCTCCATGACGATCAGCAGCAATCCGCGCCCGACGCTCTCGTCCAGCAGTTGGATATTGCAGGGAATCTTGCGCGCGCCGTTACAGGTCCAGAAGCCGAGCGACTCCTTGACGGCGGCATTGGCAGGGAAACGCGACATCGGCGCCGACGGACGCCCGGCAAGGCGGACACGCAACGCCTTGAGCATGGGAATGGTCGCACTATCGAGCGCGGGGGCCATGACCGGAACGCCCCACACGGCATCACCGCGGCCATTGCCCGCCACCAGCAATCCACGGTCGGCATCGACAATCCATGCCGGCGACGTAATCGCCGCCAGCACTTCTGCGAGCACCGCCTCGACCGGATTTATAGGGACGAAGTTCACAAAGGCACCTAGCCTTTATTGGTTCGTGATTCCGCGCGTTCCCTATTTGTTTACGACCTGGATACCGCAAATGTCCAGCACGCACCGGTGGCGACCGCCATGTGCGTGCACCTCATCCACAACCGCACGGTCGCAGGGCGGCCCGAAACGACGTTCGGGCCCCGCTCTGCTGTTCATTTCTTCTTGGCCTGTGGATCCGGGCCGCTCCAGCAGACGTTGGCCGACGCGGTGCAGGTGTGCTCGTCGAACACGATGAAATCGAGGAACAGCTTGCAATCGACGCTTTTCTTGCCGACGCGGTACTTCTTGATCCCGTCCTTCGCCATCGTCGCGGCGATGTGCTTGTCGAGCATCGCCAGCGCGTCCTTGGTCGGGCCTTCCTTGCCGTAGTCGTTGACCGAGAATGCGAGCTTCTTGCACGCGGCCGATGCCGGCCCTGCCGCCACCGTGCCCATCATCGCGACGGCGAGCGCAGCCACCGACCAGCGCGTCGCCTTCCTGGAGAACGAATTCATGTGCCGCATCCTTTCGCATCCTCGAGCCCGTTAACCACGCTATAGCGGCGCAAACTGAGCGTGGCCATCCCTTGCCGGCGATCCTCGGCGGTGATCCTCGTGCATAAGCGGCAGATCTGTCACAACGGTGCCGCCGCGGGGCGCCGGCCGAACCCGCATGATTTTGCCGCATTGGCCCGGCTATCAATGCGCGAGCCACACCTGTCCGCGATCGACCTGAGGATTTCCATGCCATCCGCTGCCGCCCTCCGAACCCTCGCCTTCGGGTTCGCCACTACCGCTGCGCTCGCCATCTCGGGTTTGGGCGCACCCGGCAGCGCGTTGGCGCAAGGCACGGCGCCGACCTGCCAGAACACGGGCCGCTTCGAGGCGTGGCTGACCGATTTCCGGCGCGAGGCGGCTGCCCAGGGCGTAACGCAGGTGACGCTGTCCGCCGTCCTCAACGACATGACGCTCGACCAGAACATCATCGCGCGTGACCGCCGCCAAACCTTCTTCGGGCAAAGCTTCGTCGCCTTCCGCGGCAAGCTGATTTCGCGCAACCGCATCCAGAACGGCTTGCGCCAGATCGAACGCCATCGCGCAACCTTTGCCCGCGCCGAGAAGGAGTACGGCGTGCCTGCCGCCGTGATCGCTGGCTTCTGGGCGCTCGAAAGCGACTTCGGCGCCGGCATGGGCAAGCTCTCGGTGCTGCGCTCGCTCGCAACACTCGCCTACGATTGCCGCCGCGGCGAGATGTTCACGCGTGAGTTCATCGCCGCGCTCAAGATCATCGACCGCGGCGATCTCCGCCCCGCTGACATGATCGGCTCATGGGCGGGCGAACTCGGCCAGACGCAGTTCCTGCCGACGCATTATCTCGCGCACGCCGTCGACTACGACGGGGACGGCCGCCGCGATCTCTTTTCGAGCCCTGCCGACGTGATCGGCTCGACTGCCGCATATCTCAAACACCTCGGCTGGCGCCCCAACGAGCTGTGGCTCGAAGAGGTGCGCGCACCGCGCAACCTCGATTGGGCCGAGGCCGATCTCTCGATCCAGCATCCGCGCAGCCAATGGGCGAAGTGGGGCGTCACGCGCGCCGACGGCAAGCCGCTCCCTGCCGACGACAAGCAGGCGTCGCTGATGGCGCTGATGGGGCGCGACGGCCCGCTGTTCCTCGCCTACCCGAATTTCCGCGTCTATCTCGAATGGAACCAGTCGCTCAACTACGCGACCACGGTCGCCTATCTCGCGACGCGCTACAACGGCGCGCCGGAGCTCGGCAACCTCGCCAAGGACGTGCCGACGCTTTCGCCTGATCAGGCGAAGGAGCTGCAGACGCTGCTGAGCAGGCTCGGCCACGACGTCGGCCGCATCGACGGCATCATCGGCGCGGGCACCCGCGCGGCGGTGAAGAAAGAGCAACTCCGCCTCGGCCTCGTCGCGGATTCCTATCCGACCGAGGAACTGCTGCAGCGGTTGCGGCGGTAGGCACGCTAACGAGGCACCGCCACGAACGCCATCCGCGCCTGGTTGTGGCCGAGGTTGGGCTGGCGGCGGCGCGC
>CAZKZT010000021.1:12466-18256 GCA_964557265.1 uncultured Hyphomicrobium sp. | reverse complement strand
GTAAGCAGCGGCTCGCGTTGATGTTTACGCGAGAGCGGCGAGCTTGCCGTACTTCTCTGCGAGCAGATAGTAGAAGGTCACGCGGCTCTTGCTGCGATCCGCCTTCATCTGCTCGCAGACGGCAGCGATCGCGGCATCGAGATCCGCGTCGGAATCCGTCAGGCCGAGCTTCTTTTTCAGCCAGCTCTCACGCACGCGCTCCAGCTCGGATTTGCTCGAACAGGCGACCATCGAGGAGTCGTTGCTCTTGAGCGCGATGCCCAGGTGCTTGACGATACCCTTGACCGCATTGGCGTCGCAGTTGGGCGCGTATTTCGTGACATCGGCGGCATAATCAACTTCGGCCATCGCTGGTTTCCTTTTGATTTGCGGGGTCCAAGGCGCAGAGGCTAACACGCCTTGCAGTGTAACGGGACCCGATCGCAGTGGAGCGTCACCGGCAAAGTCATCCGCGCGCAGGCCAGCGAGCCGCCGCGGATCGTTCGACCGGAGGCCCATTTTAGCGCCTCGGCCGGGTCGGAAACTATACCGCGATCAGAAGAAACTGAGGTTAGAATCGGGAGAGAGCCGCTGAAACGCCGATCGCGCCTCAGCTGACGGCCTTCACGGAAGAAAAACCGCTCGCCAGCTCAGGCCGGCCGAAGTGGAAACCCTGCTGATGGGTAATCCCGGCCTTGGCCATCATCTGGGCCGTTTCCTCGTCACCGACCCACTCGGCCACCGTTTCGAGATTGAAGGTCTCGGCGATCTCCACCAGCGTCTTGATGAAGACCTGGTTGTCCGGCTCCGCGGTCAAATTCCGGATGAAGGAGCCATCGATTTTGACCATATCGACGTTCAGCGTCTTCAAGTTCTTGAAGGAGGTGTAGCCGGCGCCGAAGTCATCGATCGCGACCTTGCAGCCGAGTTCCTTCAACGTATCGACGAACGCGATCGACACGTCGAGGTCGTGGATTGCGGCGGTCTCGGTGATCTCGATCGTCAGGCGCTCGGTGATCTGGCGACGGCCGCCGGTCAACCGGTGCAACGCGACGAGCCATTCATGGTCGCTACAGGTGAGGCTCGAGACGTTGAGTGACAGGCGCAGTGTCGGATGGGTCTTGGCGAGTTCGACCGCAAGTTCGAGCACACGGCGATCGATGAAACGCGACAGGCCGAGCTGCTCCGCGAGCGGTATGAACTCACCCGCCGAGATGATCGTGCCGTCGGGTTTCTCCATGCGAAGCAGGCATTCGTAGAGCGCCGGTTGCCGCGTCTTGGTGTCGACGATCGGCTGCAGCGCCAGCATCATTCTGTTCTGCTCGAGGGCCGAGATGACTTCGTCGGCGATCGAGATATTGCGCTGACGCGTGGATTCGGTGGTCGCATTCGGTTCGTAGGCGGTGAAGCCGTCGTGGTGGCGCGACTTGGCGCGGTCGAGTGCCTGAAGCGCGTGGCCGAGCGCCTGCGGTACGGTCGATGCCTGATCTGGGATGCGCACACCGCCGATCGAGATGGTGGCAGAGAGCTGGCAGGCGCCTGTGCGGATGGTCGCCTCGCGCACTGCCTTGATGAAGCGCTCAGCGGCAATTCGCATGGCGCCGGGGCCGCAATCGTTGAGGATGATGCCCAGCTTGTTGGAGGAGTAGCGCCCCATCGAGTCGCCACCGCGCAGCCGGCTTTTGACGATGCGGGCAACGGCGGCGATCACTTCGTCGCCGACCTCGAATCCGAAGCTGTCATTGATCGTTGCGAGATTGTCGACGCAGGCCATCAGGAAGCAGCAGGACTGCCGACTGTGCTCTGCGCGAACGAGAACGGTGGCGAGCGCTTCCGTGAGACGGATGCGATTGAGCTGGCCCGTGAGCTCGTCATGGTCGGAGAGGTGGAGGAGGCGCTGCTCCTCCCAGTACCGCTCATTAATGACGCGAATGACACCCTGGACGACGCGGATCTGACCCTTTTCGTCGTAGCTGCAGAGGCCATGATCCTCGAGCCACATGGAGGCGTCGCTGCGGCGTCCACCAGGCATGAAGCGATACTGGACCCGAAAATGCGTATTGCGATTGCTGGGATCGAGCGGCAGCATCGCGTCGTGGCGGCGCTGGATATGCTCCGGCGCCATGAGCAGCTGGAATGCCGTTCCGTTGGCGACGGCCTCGACGGCGCGGACACCCAGAACCTCGCGCGCGTTGGCGGCCCACTCGATGCGGTCGTCGGAGACGTCCCAGGTGTAGGCGGTTTCCTGAACCTGCGAGAGGATCGACACCACGTCCAGCGTCGAGCCCTCCGGCGGGCTGCTGTCTATCAGACGGCCGGTTGGCGCCGGATGCCGGTTGTGCATGAAGTACGGACCGCCGGATTGCTCCACGGCGGCGCGCGTCGGCATGGCACCAGCGTTCACGTCGGCAATGTCGCGAGGCGAGGCCAAAGTATCAAATTCCGTTCTGCGGGGGCTCGTACCGAACTTCCCGCTGGATTCAAGGTACTGCGCCTTGGAACCGTATCCGGAACAGGTTAACAAGCGATCAAATAGCTGCAGACGCGCTTGTCCGCTGAAATTCAATAATTTTATAACATCATTGGACGGCGTTCCGCGGGGTCGCGGAACACCGTTGGCGTCACGGACTACTCGCCGTGGCCGCCAATGTTGAGGTCGCGGCGGGCGGTGCGGATACCGATCATGAACCCGGCGACGACGTCGATCAGCGTCGCGATCATGATGAAGAAGAATACCGACGTGGCCGCCTGCGGGACGAGAAGGAACTCGATCAGACAGGCGATGAAAACGAGCATCGACAGACCGTGGTCGAGCAGCGAGGCGGAGGAGGTGTAGGTCGCCTTGATCAGTTCGAAGAAGAGCAGGAACATCGTGATCAGGATGAGTAGATCACCTGTCGAGAAGTTCCAGGTCGCGCCACCAACCATCGGCAACGAGAACAGAACCTTGCGGAGAATGGCGTCGGCAGCCTGGCTCGCGCTGAGCACTGTGCCGTCGGCAGCGGTCCCGCCACTGAAGAGCACCACGATGTTGTAGAGAATGAATGAGATGGCAATAAGCGGCAGTGCCCTGAGCGACATGACGATCTCCCTCGATGTGTCGCGTCAGCGACGATGACACGCGCTAATGGGCGAATATGGCGGGATAAGGCCGCTTTTCAGCGATCAACGCTGATGTCGGACGATCCGTCGCGGCCACTGTTTCCGCATCAGGGTCGTTGATGCCGGGCGGCGGCCTGCCTCCAACGGGCGTGCCGCCGCGGCCGCGCTTTAGACTTCGCTCTTCGGCGGCAGGATCTGGCGCTCGCGATAGGTGCCAGCCTTGAGGTCGATGTGGTGAGGGCGGCGCACGTTGCCGGACTTCTTGTCCTCGACGAGGGCCGGGGCCGAAATCGCGTCGGCGGAGCGCCGGGTACCGCGCTTCATGCGCGAGACTTTCTTCCTGGGAACTGCCATCGATCTGCTCTCCTGTGCGGGCGCGGCTTCGTGCTTTCGGCAGGCCGCGGCCTAGAAATGCGCAGCCACGCGATCGAGCAGCCGGCGCTTTGGATGGGACGTTGACGCGGAGGACGGCAGGGGACGAAAGTCCCGCCAGCCTTGCGAATGGGGCGGCTTATATCGCTTTTCCCTGTTGATGACCAGTGCCCTCCCGGCGGATTCTTGCCGCGCATCAGGGGGAGCCGCCCTGGGCTGGCCCGCCGGGCCTTCCGGGGGGCCTACGGAACCAGTTTGTAGCCGCCCATCTCGGTAATCAGCAGCTCGGCGCTCGAGGGGTCCTTCTCGATCTTCTGCCGGAGCCGGTAGATGTGCGTTTCGAGCGTATGAGTGGTCACCCCGGCGTTGTAGCCCCAGACCTCGTGCAGCAAGACGTCGCGGGTGATGACCTTCTCGCCGGCCCGGTAGAGATACTTGAGGATCGAGGTTTCCTTCTCGGTCAGCCGGATTTTCTTGCCCGCCTCGTCAATCAGCACCTTGGAGGCCGGCTTGAACGTGTAGGGCCCGATCGAGAACACGGCGTCCTCGCTCTGCTCATGCTGGCGCAACTGGGCGCGTACACGGGCCAGCAGGACGGCGAACTTGAACGGCTTCGTCACATAATCGTTGGCGCCGGCATCGAGGCCCAGAATGACGTCGGAATCGGCAGCATTGCCGGTCAGCATCACGATGGGGCTCTTGAAACCGGACTTGCGCATGATCTTGCAGGCTTCGCGACCGTCCATGTCAGGCAGGCCGACATCGAGCAGAACGAGGTCGAGCCGCTCTTCCTTGGCAATCTCGATGCCTTGCGTGGCAGTGCCAGCGGTCAGGATATCGAACTCGTCGTGAAGCGCGAGCTGATCCTTGAGGGAAGCACGGAGCTCCTCGTCATCGTCGACGAGCAGAATCGTACGTGCCGTACTCATGAGGCGGGGCTCCAGAATGGCCATTTTTGCAGCCGCAGCATATCACTTGTTGCAGGGTTGAGACAGCTATCGAGGGAAAGATGGCAATCCCGCGTCCGCGCCAGCGTCGTTCCACTGAACAAAGAAACGGCGGCCGGCCAGTCATGACCGTTGTTTCGTTGAGCCGCAAGGCAACGCGCGGATGGCTGCGATTCGGCCCGCTCACAATGCCGTGTGCGCTGGGCCGCTCCGGCCGTGCGTTCACCAAACGGGAAGGCGATGGCGCGACCCCGAGCGGAAGGTGGCATCCGTTGGCAGTCTTCTACCGGTCCGACCGCCTGCAGCGGCCGCTGACGCGTCTGCCCATCCGCGCGCTGCGGCGGAGCGACGGCTGGTGCGACGCTGTGGGTGACCGCAACTACAATCGTTTCGTCGAGCATCCCTATCCCGCAAGTGTGGAGCACCTCTGGCGTGATGATGCGATCTACGATGTGATCGTGGTGCTCGACCACAATAGGCGACCACGGATGCAGGCGCGCGGCAGCGCGATTTTCATGCATCTTGCCCGCCCTGGATATTCACCGACGGAAGGCTGCATCGCAGTGAGCCGGCGGGACATGCAGCGGCTGCTTTCGCGACTCGGAACAGGGGCACGGCTTCTGATCGGTTGATCGCGAGGCCGCGGGGTGGAGCCGACACTGGGGAGCAATCGGCTGTGTCCCCGCGGCCGGCACCGCGAGGTGCGGTACCGTTGGTGTCGCGACAACGACCGCCGCCGTCTTTTAAAGCAGCGATTGGAAGTCGCGTTCCCGGACCTCCAATCGTGCAAGTGATCTGTTGCGGACGGGCATGACGTCGTTGTGCCAAGCCCGCCCGCGTCGCGTGTCAGTGGACGGTTTCACCGTGCAGGCGAACGTCGAGGCCTTCGACTTCGGTCTGCTCGTCGACGCGCAGGCCCATGAACACCTTGACGATCATGAGGATCACGAACGTCGCGACGGCGCAGTAAACGATCGTGGCGATCGTGCCGTAGAACTGGATCCACAGCTGACCGGCGTTGCCCTCGAGGACACCTTTGGTGCCGCCGATCGCTTCGACCGCGAACACGCCCGTGAGAAGCGCGCCGACGAAGCCGCCAACACCATGGATGCCGAACACGTCGAGGCTGTCATCGTAGCCGAGCGCGCGCTTGACGCTGGTCGATGTGATGAAGCAGACGATGCCAGCAACGATGCCGAGGATCAGAGCGCCCTTCGGGTCGACGAAACCGGCAGCCGGCGTCACCGCGACGAGGCCCGCGACCGCGCCGGAAGCAATGCCGAGGATGCTCGGCTTGCCGTGCGTCATCCACTCCGAGAACATCCAGGCGAGGGCCGCTGCCGCCGCGCAGATCTGGGTGACCAGCATGGCCATACCAGCGGAGTCGTTG
>CAZKZT010000021.1:0-12456 GCA_964557265.1 uncultured Hyphomicrobium sp. | reverse complement strand
TGTTCTCGGTGCCGTAGCCCTTGCGGCGGCCGAGGACGAGCGCAGCGACGAGACCGGCAACACCCGAGTTGATGTGCACGACCGTGCCGCCGGCGAAGTCAAGAACGCCATCCTTGCCGAGGAAGCCGCCGCCCCAGACCCAATGGCAGATCGGCGCGTAGACGAAGATCTGCCACAGCAGGATGAAGACCAGGAAGCTCGAAAACTTCATCCGGTCCGCAATCGCGCCCGCGATGAGGGCGGGCGTAATGATCGCGAACGTCATCTGGAAGGTGATGAACACGGATTCCGGGATCGTGCCCTGCATCGAATCCTTGCCGACGCCAGCAAGGAACATCTTGCTGAGACCGCCGACGTAGGCGTTGAGCGAGCCGCCATCGGCAAATGCGATCGAGTAGCTGATGATCATCCAGGAGATGGACATGAGAGCCGCAGCAGCAAAGGACTGCATGCAGGTGGCAAGGACATTCTTCTTGCGCACCATGCCACCGTAGAACAGCGCGAGGCCCGGAATGGTCATCGCGAGAACGATCACGGTCGAAGTGAGCATCCAGGCCGTATCGCCCGAATCGAGCTTGGGCGTTTCGGCGGCGGCCTGCGCCAGCGCGGGCAGCGACGTGGTCATGCCGACCATGGCCCAGGCGGCAGCTGTGGCCGCTACGCTGGCTATCGTACGAATGGATTTCTTCATGGGTTCTATTCCTGCCACCAGTCCGGTTAGAGCTTCGAGTTTCGATGAAGTCGACACGCCGGCCGAATTGCTCCCCCGTCCGCCTTGGCAGGCTGGCCGGTGGCGGGCGTGACGTCTGGTTGGTTTCAGAGTGCGTTGTCGTCCGTTTCGCCGGTACGGATGCGAAGCGTGTGCTCGATCGGAGAGACGAAGATCTTGCCGTCGCCGATCTGGCCGGTCTTCGCGGCGCTGGCGATGGCCGCTACCGCTTTGTCGACCTCGGCGGAGGTGACAGCGACCTCGACCTTGATCTTGGGCAGGAAGTTCACCGCGTACTCAGCGCCGCGATAGATCTCGGTGTGGCCTTTCTGTCGGCCGTACCCTTTGACCTCGGACACGGTCATGCCCTGCAATCCGAGGTCGGTCAGCGCCGAACGCACTTCCTCGAGCTTGAACGGTTTGATGATAGCAGTGATTAGTTTCATGGCCCTGCAAACCCCACATCTTGGCGCAGGCCCCCGTCGCGGGAGCGCGCGTTCTCACGCCTGCGCAGTTCAGGCGTTGGTTAAGACTCAAGGGGCGTGCCAAGTCGGCCGTGAAAAGATAACATTATGATATAAAATCATATTTTTGCGATCGAGGCCTCGGCGACAGGCAGTGAGGACGTTCATGATCGCTTAAAAAGTAGGCAAATGCCGATAATTGCTCGCTAGGTGACCACGAACCTCGTGGACTGCCTGCGCATTAATCCCTCCTGGGTCGTCGACGCGACCAGAAGTCCATCACGCGTGAACACGCTGCCGCGGCAGAACCCGCGCGAGCCGAAGGCCGACGGGCTGTCCTGAGCGTAGAGCAGCCAGTCGTCGGCGCGGAACGGCCGGTGGAACCACATGGCGTGATCGAGGCTCGCGAGCTGCAGATCGGTATCGAACATCAGCTTGCCGTGCGCGATCAACGCGGTGTCCAGAAGTGTGAAATCCGACGCATAAGCGAGCACGCACTGGTGGAGGGGGAGTGCGTCGGGCAGCGGCCGGGTGGCGCGCATCCAGATGTGTTGCGCCGGCTCCCGCTCGTCGCGGGCGAAATAGCGGGACACGTCGACGGGCCGGATCTCGATCGGGCGCTCCCGTTCCCAGTACCGGCGCATGTTTTCCGGGAGCTTGTCGAGCATCTTGTCGGTGAGATCCTTCTCACTCGGCAGATCCTCGGGCGAGGGGACGTTCGGCATCGGCGCGTGGTGATCGTACCCTTCCTCGGCCTTGTGGAACGAGACGCTCATGACGAACATCGCGCGGCCGTGCTGGATGCCCTTGACGCGCCGGGTGGTGAAGCTGCCGCCGTCACGGATACGCTCGACATCGTAGATGATCGGCTCAGCCGGATCGCCCGGCAGCAGGAAATAGGCGTGCGCGGAATGAGCGACCCGTTCGGCCGGAACCGTGCGGACGGCGGCGACGAGAGCCTGGCCGAGCACCTGGCCGCCGTAGACCCGCTGCCAGCCGGCTTTGGGGCCGCGACCACGAAACAGGTTTTGCTCCAAGGTTTCCAGGTCCAGTATGGAGACGAGATCGTCGACGGCGCTGGAGGCGGGAGCTTTGTCGCGGGCCATGGCGTAGCATCCTCGGAACGGGCGGGCAGGACGCGCCCGCGGCGGCAAGGCGAAACGTGACGTAGGCTGTACAGCATAGGACCGGAGCGCGACATGCGCGATCATGATGTGATCATCGGCGGCGGCGGGCTGACCGGGTTGATCCTGGCGCGGACCCTGGCCCAGACGTTGGGCGACGGCGTACGGATCGCCGTGCTCGACCCGGGCGCCGCCTCCGCGTCGTCAGACCCGCGGAGCTATGCCCTTTCAGCAGGGTCCCGGCGGCTGCTGGAGGCAACGGGCATCTGGGCGAATGTGAAGGGTGAGGCGCAGCCGGTCTCTGGCATCGACATCACCGACTCGGCGTTGACCGACGCAATCCGCCCCATCCTGCTCAGCTATGACACGGCCGTCGGTCCTGCCGAAAACGGCGAACCGGGCGCTGCTGAAAGCGGCGAACCGGGCATGTGGATCGTGCCTGCGGGCGCGTTGCTGCAGGCCGCGGCCGCAGCAGTTGCCGACGTCCGCGACGTGACAATCCTGCGGGCGGCGGCGACCGGCCTCTCCCACGACACAGCGGGCATCACCGTGGCACTCGCGGACGGCGGCAGTGCACGTGCGGGTCTTGTGGTGGCGTGCGATGGCCGCGGCTCACCGCTGCGCGAGGCAGCGGGCATAAAGACGGTATCCTGGCGCTACGCCCAGACCGGCATCGTGACGACGGTCGCGCACGAGCGTCCCCACGAGGGCCGTGCGATCCAGCATTTCCTCCCCGGGGGGCCATTCGCGATCCTCCCGCTCACCGGCAATCGTTCTTGTGTGACCTGGAGCGAGGATGAGCGCGAGGCCGCACGCATTCTCGCGCTAGACGACGCAGGGTTCCTCGCGGAGCTGGAGCGGCGCTTCGGGTTCAGGCTGGGGGCGATCGAACTCGCCGGGCGACGCGCTGGATGGCCGCTCGAGATGCATCTCGCGCGCGAACTCATCGCGCCGCGCTTCGCCCTTGCCGGTGATGCCGTTCGCGGCGTGCATCCGATCGCGGGACAGGGGCTCAACCTCGGTCTGCGGGATGTGGCGGCGCTGAGCGAATGCGTGGTGGATGCGGTGCGCGTCGGTCTCGATATCGGCGATGCAACGGCGCTCGAGCGGTATGCGCGCTGGCGGCGCTTCGATGGGGCCGCCTCGGCGACGGCATTCAGCGCGCTCAACGCCCTTTTCTCGCAGGACAACGCGCTGCTACGTGCGGTACGCGATGCGGGCCTCGGCGTGGTCAATCGCTTGCCCGGACTGAAGCGTGCGCTGGTGCGCGAGGCGTCCGGGCTCTCGGGCGAGGTACCGAAATTGTTGCGCGGCGAGACGCTGGCGGTCTGAGCGAGACGACGCCTATCGTTGGTCGATCGGCCGGCAGAAGGTCTCGCGGATCGCGAGCGAACATAAAAATCCGATTGCACAGCCGATGATGACCGCAGTGAGCGCAATGCGGTAGGCGCTGGGGTCGTAGATGCGCGCGCCGGCCACCATTTCTCCGCGCCAATTGAGATCGAGCAGCCAGCCGAGCAGAGGCTGATACAGGGCGCCGGCGCCTACCACGAATCCATTCACCACTCCGATGGCTGTTGCGCTGAGGCGCGATGGATTGATTTCTCGTGCGGCAGCAAATCCGGTGATTTGCGCGGCGCCGCCGAACCCGCACAAGAAGCACAACACCATCAGTGTCGGCACACTGAAGCCCGGCACATAGAGGATGGCCGCCATCGTCACGGTGCAGAGGAGGAGGCCGAGCACGAGCGGTGCGCGCCGCCGGCCGAAGTGATCGGACGCCCAGCCGATAAGAGGGGCGCCGACAGCCCAACCTACGAACATCATGGACGTGATCGATGCGGCCGCCGCCCAGGTCAGGCCCAGAGTTGCGACCAGATAGGGGACACCCCAAAGGCCGGCGAAGCCAAACAATGGACCTGTCGTGCCAAAGCAGGCGATGGCGATGAGCCAGGTCTGACCATTGCGCGCGACTTCTCCGAGGCCGGCCAGCACGGGCCGGCGTGTGGCCTTTTCTTGTGGTCGATCGCGCACCGTCGACCAGGCCGCAACCGCGATCACCAAGCCGCCGGCGGCAAGAGCCAGAATGGCGCCACGCCAATCGAACGCTTCGACAATGAGCCGGAACGGTGCCTGACCGATGACGCCGCCGAGCATCCCCATCATCATGGCGAGGCCGGAGAGGAGGGCGAAGCGCTGGGCGGGGAACCATAGGCCGGCCACGGCCATGGCGCCGACGAGACTGAAGGCTGCCGCCGCTCCGATCACGAACCGGCCGATTGCAAGCCCCGCAATGCCGCTGCTCAGCGCGAAGATGAGGCAGCCAACCGCGCAGACGAGCGCGGCCACCGTCATCAGCCGGCGCGGCCCAAACCGGTCGATCAGCAGCCCGACCGGGACCTGCATGCCCGCATAACCGAAGAAGTAGAGCGCCGAGAGATTGCCGATCACGGCCCCGCCGATCGACATATCCCGCATCATCTCGTCGATCATCACGCTCGGCGAGACGCGGAGGACCCAAGCATAAAGAAAGAATACCGCGCCAGTCGCCCAGCCGAGAAAATGCAGTGTCGGCAATGTATTGCCCTTCCTCGACGGCGCGAATCCCGTGGGGTGTTCCGCCTTCGACCGCGCGTCTTCCCCAGTCCATACCTCCACATGGTGCCCAGCCGCCGTCAACGCCGGTCTCGGAAGGGCGGATCTGCGGCTCTATCCATGGCTACCGGGCGACTTGACATATAAACATATCTTTATATGGTTCCAGCTACGTTGTGCTTGAGAACATGCTCATGTCCCTGTCGTCGCAGAGTGTTGTCACCATCCTGAAGGCCGCGGCTGAGCCGACGCGCCTGCGCATTCTGCTGTTGCTCGCGGCCAGCGAGCAGAACGTCAAGGATCTCACCCGCATCCTCGGTCAGAGCCAGCCGCGCATCAGCCGCCACCTCAAGCTGCTGTCCGAGGCGGGATTGATCGAGAGAACGCGTGAGGGCAGCTGGGCCTACTTCCAGCTCGTCGTCACGGGACCGGCGGGAGCGCTGGCGCGGCGCCTGCTCGAAGCCGTCGATCTCTCGGATACGCAGCTCCAGCGTGACCGCAATCGTGCGGAAGCCGTCAAACGAGAGCGCGAAACGGCGGCCCAAACCTATTTCGAGGAGCACGCGGCGCAGTGGGATCAGATCCGCTCGTTGCATGTCACCGAAGGCGCGGTGGAGGTGGCGATGCGCGCGGCGCTGGGTCCGGGCCCCTTCCGTACCTTCGTCGATGCGGGCACCGGCACTGGACGCGCGCTGCAGCTTTTCGCCGACCGCTTCGAACGCGGCATCGGCATCGACATCAACCACACGATGCTTGCCTACGCGCGCGCCAAGCTGGCCGCGGAAGGCGTCACGCATGCGCGCGTGCGGCATGGCGATCTTTATGACCTCGGTCTCGAAGATAGCAGCGCCGACGCGGTGGTCGTCCATCAGGTGCTGCACTTTCTCAGCGATCCGGCACAGGCCGTGCGCGAGGCCGCGCGCGTGCTGGAGCCGGGTGGTCGCATGCTGATCGTGGACTTTGCGCCGCACGAGCTCGAGTTCCTGCGCGAAGCCCATGCGCACGAGCGCTTGGGTTTTCCGCCCGAACAGGTCGAGCAGTGGCTCGAGGAGAGCGGGCTCAAGGTTCTTTCGACGAGCAAGCTCGCACCGGAAGCGGGCGAGCGGGATGGCAAGTTGACCGTGATGCTATGGACGGCCGAGCGCCCGCCTGCGCAGGGCCAGCAGACAAAACGCATATCGAAGGTAGAGGTAGTCGGGTCATGAAGTCGGTACAGCAGTTGCACGAGCGTCGCAGCCGACTGGTCGGCAATGGTGATATCTCGGTATCGTTCGAGTTCTTCCCGCCGAAGACCGAGCGGATGGAAGAGTCGCTGTGGGCGGCGATCCGTCGCCTCGAGCCCTTGGCGCCGGAGTTCGTGTCGGTCACCTATGGTGCTGGCGGATCGACGCGTGAGCGCACGCACACCACAGTCTCTCGCGTCATTAAAGAAACGACACTGGATCCGGCGGCGCATCTTACCTGCGTCGGCGCGACGCGCGAGGAAGTCGATGAGGTCGTGCGCGACTATTGGGATGCGGGCGTGCGTCGCATCGTGGCGCTGCGCGGTGATCCGGCGGCTGGTGTCGGCTCGCGTTACGAGCCGCATCCGGGCGGCTACCAGAGTACCGCTGATCTCGTGCGTGGGATCAAGGCGATCGGCGCGTTCGATGTGACTGTCGGCGGCTATCCGGAGAAGCATCCGGAAAGTCCGTCGGTCGCGGCGGATCTCGACACCTTGAAGGCGAAGATCGACGCTGGTGCCGATCGCGTCGTCACGCAGTTCTTCTTCGACAACGCGCATTTCCTGCGCTTCCTCGAACAGGCGCGCAAGCACGGCATCTGGACGCCGATCGTGCCGGGCATCGTGCCGATCCACAACTTCAAGCAGGTTTCGGGATTCGCCGGGCGCACGGGCGCCAGCATTCCAGCGTGGCTCGCGCGCCGTTTCGAGGGCCTCGAGGACGATCCCGCGACGACGCATCTCGTTGCCGCCGCCGTTGCTGCCGAGCAGGTCATCGATCTGGTCGACGAAGGCATCCGGCAGTTCCATTTCTATACGCTCAACCGCGCCGATCTCGTCTACGCGATCTGCCATCTGCTCGGCCTGCGCCCGCAGGCTGGTGCATCTGCGGCGCCCGCCTTTGACAGGGGTGCAGCATGAACGATGCACTCGATAGCGTGAGCAAAGCCGAGGTGCGCAAGAAGCGGATCGCAGCGCTGCACGCAGCGGCCCGCGAGCGGATCCTGATCATCGACGGTGCGATGGGTACGATGATCCAGCGGCACAAGCTGGATGAAGCCGGTTATCGTGGTGCGCGCTTCGCGGATCACCCGAAGGACGTCAAGGGCAACAACGATCTGCTGGTGCTGACTCAGCCGCAGATCATTTCGGAGATCCACGACCAGTATCTCGCGGCGGGTGCCGACATCATCGAGACCAATACATTCAACGCGCAGCGCATCTCGCTCGCGGACTACGGCATGGAGCCGCTTGCGTACGAGATCAATCTGGTGGCGGCGCAGCTCGCGCGCGATTCCGCCGATCGCTGGACGGCGAGCCATCCGGGCGAAGTGCGCTGGGTCGCCGGTGCGATCGGCCCGACCAATCGCACGGCCTCGATCTCGCCCGACGTGAACAATCCAGGGTTCCGTAACGTCTCCTTCGACGAGCTGGTCGCCGCATATAAAGAACAGACACGCGGCCTCATGGATGGCGGCTCGGACATCATCATCATCGAAACGATCTTCGACACGTTGAATGCGAAGGCGGCCGGAGTCGCCGTGCTCGACGTGTTCGATGAGGTCGGCTTCGAGCTGCCGATCATGATCTCTGGGACCATCACCGACCGTTCGGGCCGTACACTCTCAGGTCAGACGGCGGAAGCGTTCTGGTATTCGATGCGGCATCTGACGCCGTTCTCGATCGGACTCAACTGCGCGCTTGGCGCGGAGATGATGCGCCCATACATCGCGGAACTCTCCAGCATCGCCGAGACGCTGGTGTCCGCCTATCCCAACGCCGGCTTGCCGAACGGGATGGGCGAGTACGACGAGACGCCGCACGACATGTCGTGTCAGCTCGAGCCGTGGGCGCGCGATGGTCTCGTGAATATCGTCGGCGGGTGCTGTGGTTCGACGCCGGAGCACATCGCGCACATCCGCGAGCACGTCGAGAAGTTTCCACCGCGCAAGCCTGCGCAACCGGCGCGGCGGATGCGTCTGTCAGGGCTCGAGCCGTTCGTGCACGGCTGAGTCTGATCGGTCGAGATGGAAGCGCGCTCGCGCGACCGCACCGAGTCCACTAAAGGCTGACGCGATCTAACGAACTACTTGCGCGAGAACGTGCGGAAGTCTTCGACGCTGGTGCGCGGTATCACGAACACTTTGTCATCGGCGCCGCCTTCGAGGTCGATCGCCTTGCCCTCGTCGGCGTCGCCACCGCCACATTCGCTTTCGACACGAATGCGTTGGAGCCGCGCAAGCAGTTCGGCACCGTCCTTGCGCGGCTCGAGCGTGATGCCGCCGCCGTCGCAATCGACGCCGCACCAGATCGGCTTGGACGCGATGCGCTTCTGTTCATCCAGCGGCATGTGCGAGAAGCCGCACTCGCCGCCGGTCGTCAGCACATCGGTGCGGCCCTTGAGCTTGGCGGCAAAGCTGAAGCTGTAGACGTAGCGCACCGGCTCGCCCTTCTCCTCGGGTTGCAGCCGCTCGACATTCACGCACAGACCGATCGTTTCGACGCGCTGCTGGGGGCGCGACTTGAGGTGCGCGGCATCATAGCGACGCAGGAAGCAACTCTCGGCTTGGTCCTGTGCCGGTGCGAGCTGAAGGAGGCGCTTGTCGAAGCCGGGCTGGAGATCGGATTGAGCGGAGGCGGTTGACGCCGAGAGAGCGATGAGAACCACAGACGCAGCTCCGAGGCATCGCTTCATGGCACCAGCCCTCTCATCAGCCGTTACGTTCACGCGCGCCCGGTGACAATCCCGCGTTCCATGAGTGCGGCGATGTCATCGGTGCTGTAGCCGAGCTCCGCGAGAATCTCGTCACCGTGCTCGCTGATCTTGGGCGGATTGAGGCGTGCGCCGAAGCGTCGCCCGGCCAGCTCGATCGGCAGCGCGGGTGTCACCGTCTCCTTGCCGTCGGGGAGTGTGAGCGGCAGCAGGCCGCCCGACTCTTTCAGATGCGGATCGTCGAACAACTCGTGCGGCTTGACGATCGGCGCATAGGGAAGGCCGGCGGCGGCGACTTTGGCTTCCAGCTCATCGCGTTTCCACGTCGCGAAATGCGTGCGCAGGAACGGCATGAATTCGTTGCGGTGATGGCAGCGGAGCGTGTTGGTCTTGAGGTTCTCGTCGGCATAGAATTCAGGAAAGCCGAACACCTCGCAGAAGATCTTCCATTGCGTATCGGTGACGACGCCGAGGAAGAGCTGGCCGTCGGCGCAATCGAACACATCGTAGATGCCCCATGCGGCGAGGCGATCCGGCATCGGGTTCGCAGGCTTGCCGGTGACGACGTACTGCATCATGTGCTGGGCGGCGAGGAACACGCAGTTCTCATAAAGCGCGCTTTGGACCAGCTGCCCCTTGCCGGTGTGGTCGCGCTCGCGCAGCGCCGCGAGAATGCCGATCGCGGCGAACATGCCGCCCATCATGTCGTTGACCGAGGCACCCGCGCGCAGTGGCCGGCCTGGCGGTCCGGTCATGTAGGCGAGGCCCGCCATCATCTGCACGACCTCGTCGAGGGCGGAACGCTGCTCGTAGGGGCCGGAGAGGAAGCCCTTCAAGGAGCAATAGACCAGCTTGTCGTTGAGCTTCTTGACCGCGTCGTAGCCGAGACCGAGCCCGTCCATGGCGCCAGGGCGGAAGTTCTCGGTCAGCACGTCGGCGGAGGCGATCAGCTTGTGGGCGATCTCCATGCCTTCGGGCGTCTTCATGTCGAGCGCGAGCGACCGCTTGTTGCGGTTGTAGGTCGCGAAGAAGCCGGCGCCCGAGCCGACCATCCGCCGCGTGTTGTCGCCGTTCGGCGCGGGCTCGACCTTGATCACGTCGGCGCCGAGATCGCCGAGGATCATGCCGCACGTCGGCCCCATGATCACATGGCAGAACTCGACGACACGGACGCCAGCAAGCGGCAGGTCACTCGTAGGCATGCGGCGATCGTCTCCATCTGGCGCGGTACTGCCCTGCGGCCGGCAGCGTTCCTTGACACGCGCGGCCGTGGCTCATTTGATGCCCAGCAATAGAGCAACGTGAACGCGAGCGCCACGCTTCCCGCAGAAGGAGGCAACGCCCGGTGCGCATGTCCCGCGAGAGGAAAGAGCGATGAGTCTGTTTGCGCCGCCGGCGGTGATCAAGGCGGAGGTCTTTTCGCGTGTGCCGGAGGCGCTTCGCCGGTTGAAGCGGACGGCATGGGCGGACTTCAACAAGGCCGGCCAGCCGGTCGACTGTTTCCTCGAGGGGCCCAGTTTCGACAGCGCCGGTAATCTCATCGTGACCGACATCCCGCACGGGCGCATCTTCAAGGTATCCCCGTCGGGCGACTGGTCTCAGGTCGCCGAGTACGATGGCTGGCCGAACGGGCTCAAATTTCACGCCGACGGCCGCGCCTTCATCACTGACTACAAGCGCGGGATCATGACGCTCGACATGGCGACGGGGGCGGTGACGCCGCTGATCGAGACCTTCCGGACCGAGAGCTTCAAAGGCGTCAACGATCTGCATTTTGCGGCGAACGGCGATGTCTACTTCACTGACCAGGGCCAGACCGGCCTGCATGATCCGACCGGGCGGGTGTATCGCTACTCGGCGGCGGGCGCGTTGACCTGTCTCGTCGATACGATTCCGAGCCCGAACGGCATCGTGCTCGATCTCCATGAGCGCGTGATCTACGTCGCGGTGACGCGGGGCAATGCGGTGTGGCGGGTGCCGTTGATGATCGACGGCGGCGTGTCGAAGGTTGGTCTGGCAATCCAGCTTTCGGGCGGCCTCGGTGGTCCCGACGGATTGGCACTCGATGCCGAAGGCGGGCTTGTGGTGGCGCACGTGGGCATGGGCGTCTGGCGCTTCGATGCGATCGGCCGTCCGACGCATTTCATCGATCCGCCCGGCCGTTTCGTCACCAACATCGCGTTCAAGGGCCGCCAGCTCTTCATGACCGAGTCGTCCACCGGCACGATCCTCGTCGCCGATATGCCCTATCCCGGCAAGGCCATGTACGGCCCCGCAATGCAGAAGGGTTGAGCCGATGATCATGCGATCCAAGCTGTTCGTGCCGGGCAGCCGCCCCGAGTTCTTCGAGAAGGCGATGCGATCGGCAGCGGATGCCCTGACGCTCGATCTCGAGGACGGCGTGGCGCCGGCGCAGAAGCCCGCGGCGCGGCGCGCGATCGGTGACTTCCTGAACGGGCTTGGTGCGACTGACAAGCTGATGGTGGTGCGCACCAACGGCGTCGACGATCCGCAGTTCGTCGAGGATGTCGACGCGGTGGTGAGCGCAGGCCTCGACCTGATCAACCTGCCGAAGATCGAAAGCGCCGAGGAGGTCGCGCGCGCGGTCACGGTCATCGCGGCGGCCGAGAAGCGGCGCGGTCTCGAAAAGCAAATCCGGCTGCTGGTCAATGCCGAGAGCCCGCGGGGCCTGCGGCTCGCCTACGAGATTGCGAGCGCCGATCCGCGGATCGAGGCGCTGCAGGTCGGGCTCGCCGATCTGTTCGCGCCGCTGCGCATCGCGCGGCACGCGGCGGCGCTCGGACCGGTGCGGTTTGCGATCAAGATGGCGGCGGCCGAGGCCGGTGTGCACGCCTACGATACGGTGTGGACCGACGTGAATGATCGCGCCGGTTACGAGCGTGATGCGCGCGATGCGCTGGCCATGGGCTTCAGCGGCAAGAGCTGCATTCACCCGACGCAGATCGACCTCGCCAACCGCGTCTTCACGCCACCGGAGAAAGAGATCATGTGGGCGCAGAAAGTGCTCGCCGCCGCCGAGCTGCCGGAGAATGCCGGGAAGGGCGCCTTCACCGTCGACGGCAACATGGTCGACGAGCCGTTCTTCCGGCAGGCCCGCGCGACGATTGCACTTGCGCGGCGGCTGAAGCTCGTTTCATAGGAGCGGACCGGCGCCAAAGCGCGTGCGGTCGACTTGCCGATCGAACCTTGCCCGTGGCTTGTGTTCAATAAACTACGTTCACACATGGAAGGCGACGGCGTGATCCTGTTCCCTGCAATCGACCTCAAGGACGGGCAGTGCGTACGCCTGAAGCTCGGCGAGATGAGTTCGGCCACCGTCTTCAACGACGACCCGGGCGCGCAGGCGCGGGCATTCGAGAACCAGGGTTTCCGCTATCTGCACATCGTCGACCTGGACGGCGCCTTCGCGGGCAAACCGGCGAATGTCGCGGCGGTCGAGAGCATCCTCGCCAACATCACAATCCCGGCGCAGCTCGGCGGCGGCATCCGTGACCTGGCGACGATCGAGGCGTGGCTCGCGAAAGGCATCGCGCGGGTGATCCTCGGCACGGTGGCCGTCCGCGACCCGGCGCTGGTGCGGGAAGCGTGCAAGGCGTTCCCGGGGCGGG
>CAZKZT010000020.1:5976-18274 GCA_964557265.1 uncultured Hyphomicrobium sp. | reverse complement strand
CCGCTGCCTCCCGTCGCCCGGATCGCGGCCAGGACCGGCTTCACATAGATGCGCGTCGGCGTCAGCAGGTTGGCGGCGAACGATGTTTCCGCAGCGTACGGCGCCGGAGCGTCCCACTCGATCGCCGATGCGGCAACGAGCTTGCGCACCAGCGAATAACCGTTCGAATGAACACCCGAGGACGGCAGGCCGATCAGCAGATCGCCAACCTCGACATCCGCCCGCGGCAGCACGTGGCCGCGCTCCACAGCGCCAACGACAAAACCAGCGAGGTCGTAGTCGCCCCCCGCGTACATGCCGGGCATTTCGGCCGTCTCACCGCCAATCAGCGCGCAGCCCGCTTCGCGGCAGCCCGCGGCAATGCCGGCGATCACCTCGCGCGCCATTTCGACTTCGAGCTTGCCGGTCGAGAAGTAGTCGAGAAAAAACAACGGCTCAGCGCCCTGCGCCAGCAGGTCGTTGACGCACATGGCGACCAGATCGACACCGATGGTCGCATGCTGGTTCGTCTCGATCGCGATTTTGAGCTTCGTGCCGACGCCATCATTGGCGGCGACCAGGATCGGGTCCGTGTAGCCTGCCGCTTTGAGATCGAAGAGGCCGCCGAAACCGCCGAGATCAGCATCGGCACCGGGGCGGCGCGTCGCCTTGACGAGCGGCTTGATCGCTGCGACGAGGGCGTTGCCGGCATCGATATCGACGCCGGAATCGCGGTATGTGATGGGAGCGTCGGCATCCGAACCGGCGCCGTTGTGGCCAATCGACGTCATACTGCCCTCGCACCAGTGAGGCTCATCGGTCAGCGGCAGACCCGCAACAGTTCGGGTGGATCATCGGGACGATCGCGCTTGCGCTTGGCGGCCAACCCTACTTTCGCCCGAATGCTCGTGACCCCAATGAGCGCTCCGGAGTCGCGCCGGGGATAGCAATCAGACGGACATCGTGCAACACACCGGCCGGACAAATCCTCTGATGTTGATCAATATTCCGCGAATACGGGCACGCTTGGGATACGGGAGAGGGCTTTTGGGCAACAACTGCAGCGCGCGCTGGACGCGGACACGGGTAGCGGGCCACCGGGCCGGCCGATCCGCGCGCCGCCTTGCGCTTGCCGCCGGCGCGGCGCTCGTTGCAGCCGCCGTCGCCACAATCGGCCCCGCAGCGGCCGCCGAGGGGCGCATTTTCGTCATCGGTAACTATCCGGTCGAGGCGCGGTCCACCGACGCGGTCAAGGCGAAGGAGCAGGCGCTCCAGGACGGACAGCAGGCCGCGTTCCGATCATTGTTGAAGCGCATCGTGCCGGTCACCGCCTACGTGCGCCTGAAGGACATCAAGCGAACGCCGGCAGGACCGCTGATCGAGGGCTTTTCGGTACGCTCGGAGCGCAACTCGTCTACCGAGTACATCGCGAGCTACGATTTCTCGTTCCAGCCCGAGGCGGTCCAGCGGTTGCTCGACCAGCACGCGATTCCGTACCTCGACAAGCAGGCGCCACGCATCGTCGTGGTGCCGGTCTACACCGCCGGCAAGCAACCCACGAGCGTCGTCGCGGAGGCGAGCGATACCTGGATGTACGCATGGCGCGGTCTCGATCTCGAGAACACGCTGACACCGGTCACGCTCGGCCAGATGAAGCGCGAGGTCCACCCCGATACGCTCAAGGCCACGCTCGGCGGTGACGCAACCGCCCTTCGCGCGCTCGCGACGGAGTACAACACCTCGCTCGTGGTGCTGGCCGTGCTCGAACCGAGCGCCGATGGCAAGAAGGCGAGCGTCACGCTCGTCGGCCAGGACGCGGTCGGCCACTTCAAACTCGTGCGTACATATCGCCTCGACGGCGACCTTGCCTACACCTCCGAACTTGCCGCGGTCGTCGGCCTCGGCGTGCTGGAAGGCCGCTGGAAAGCGGCAAACGCGCATCAGATGGCAGCGGCGCACGCACCCGATCCGTGGGCGGGCCGCACCGATCAACCGGCCGCCTTCGGCGCGCCGCAGCCGGGCGGCGAGACGCTACGCCTCGCGGTATCGTTCCAGGGAATGGGCGAGTGGCAGCAGATCAGCCAGCGTCTGGCGGCGACGCCGGGCGTCGGCAATCTCGACGTCGAAGGTCTGTCGGCGCGCGGTGCCCGGATTGCGTTGACGTTCCCGGGCGGCCCGGACGAGCTCGCACGCGCGCTCTCCGCGCAGGGCCTCGCGCTGAGGCGCGGCCCCGATGGCCTGCTGTTGTCGGCGCGATAGGCGTGTCCGCTACGCGCCCTTGAGACCATCCTGCAACGCGGCGGCGAACGCGACCATGCCGGTCTGGCGGCTGCCGCGATGGCGCTCGGCCGCAAGAATACCGCGCACCACTGCGAGACTGTCGGCAACGACATCGTTGACGAGCACGTAGTCGTACTCGGCCCAATGACTGATCTCGACGCCAGCGGCGGCGAGCCGGCGCGCCACCACATCGGCGCCATCCTGCGCGCGCCCCTTGAGCCGCTGTCCCAGCGCCTCGGCTGACGGCGGCAGGACAAACACACGGACGAGATCGGCGGCCGACGCCGATGCAGCAAGTTGTTGCGCACCCTGCCAGTCGATGTCGAACAGGACATCGCGCCCTGCGGCCAGCGCCGCCTCCACCGCCGCGCGCGGCGTGCCGTAGAGATTGCCGTGGACGTGTGCCCATTCGAGCAACTCGCCCGCGTCACGCATCCGCTCGAAGGCGGCGGTCTCGAGGAAATGGTAGTCTTTTCCGTCGACCTCGCCGGGCCGCGGCGTGCGCGTCGTCACCGATACCGACATCACGATATCGGGCTCGGCCGCCATCAGCCCTTTCGCGAGCGTCGTTTTGCCGGCGCCCGATGGCGACGAAAGGACCAGCATCACGCCACGCCGCATTTTGTGTGTGCTCGCCATCGGGTGCCCCTACTCGATGTTCTGGATCTGCTCACGCATCTGCTCGATCACGGCCTTGAGCGCAAGCCCGGCGCGTGTCGTCTCGATATCGTTGGCCTTCGAGCAGGTCGTATTGGCTTCGCGGTTGAACTCCTGCGCGAGGAAATCGAGACGGCGGCCCGCGGGCTTACCCCCTGCCATCATCTCGCGCGCGGATGCCACGTGCGCACGCAGGCGCTGCAGTTCCTCCTCCACGTCCGCCTTCACCGCCAGCAGCGCCGCCTCCTGATGGAGCCGCGTCTCGTCGAGCGGCGCGGCCGTATCGAGAAGCCGCAAGACCTGCTCCTTGAGGCGGCCGCGGATCGCATCGAGCGAGCGGCCGGGCGAGGCCGCAATCGTCTCGACGAGACTGATGATCGACGCCAGCTGCTCTTCGATGACCGGCGCGAGACGCGCGCCCTCGGCGCGGCGGGATTCGACCAGTTGGGCGAGCGCACGATCGAAGCTCGCGAGCATCGCCGCCTGCCGCGCTTCGGCCGCCTCCTCGCTCTCAACCCCTTCCGCCACCTCGAGCACGCCCCGCAAGGACAGCAGTCCCTCGACGCTCAGCGGCGCGAAGTCGCCGGTCGCACGCACCTTCTGGGCGATCGCCAGCACCTTCGCCAGCGCATCCTCGTTGATCCTGAGATCCGAACCGCCCTCCTCACGCGTCACGTTGAGGCTCACCGACACGTTGCCCCGCGTGAACGCGGCGCCGATACGCTCACGCAGACGCGGCTCGATCGCGTCGTAACCGGGCGGCAGCCGCAGGCGCACGTCGAGGCCACGGCTGTTGACGCTGCGGATGTCCCATCGCCACGATACGGCGCCTTGCCGCCCCTCGTCTCCGCCGAAGCCAGTCATCGATGAGACGGAAGATGGCACGCGATCACCTGTCTTGGTCATGTTGAACGTCAATTCCCGGCTGGTCGCGGAGACGGCTGAGGCCGCTCGTTGGATGGCAGACTTTGCGGGACGTATAAGCCGCAGCCGGCGAAATGTCCCGTGGTACGAATGCGCGGCAGCGAACCGCCGGCCGCTCCTCGATATGCCCTACAAACCGGCCGCGAGTACAACGTAGCGGACGCCCTTGCCGATCGCCACCAGCGGCAGAAACACGGCAAATGGCACCCGCAGCACCCCGGCGATGAACGTCAACGGATCACCGATGACGGGCACCCACGCGAGCAGCAGCGACCACAGCCCCCAGCGCTGGAACCGCGCGCTCGCCGTCTCGATCGTCTCGGGGGAGAACGGGAACCACCGCCGCCTCTCGAACCGGCGTGCATGGCGGCCCAGCCACCAGTTGAAGACCGAACCGCCGACATTGCCGATCGTCGCGGCGACAACCAGCGCCCAGATCGGGGCGGTTCCGGCCTTGATCTGGGCGACGAGCACCGCTTCCGATGGCAGCACCAGCAGCGTCGCCGCGCCGAAAGCGGAGGCGAGCATCACCAAGAGCGCCGTCACGGTGTCCCACGTCATGCGGCCGCCCCCTCCCTCTGCCGGCACCGCTGGTTAGCAGGTGTATGGCGTCATGCGCCACTCCTGGGATCGGCATTGGCCCATGGACGCGACGCTGCGGACGGCGTATCCAGCGAGCGAAATTCCCTATTCACAATCCCGCCTTTACCGAGGAGTCCCCGATGAGCGTCGCCCAGAGCCTCGAAATGCCCTGCGACATGAGCCTCGACGCCAGTGCCGTCGAGACACTGTCCAAGATCACCACCGCCACCATCACCACGATTCTGCTCAAGAAGGGCCTGCGCAATACCTGGATGCGCAACACGCGCCCGCTGCGCCCCGACCAGCCGCGGATCGTCGGCCGCGCCTTCACGCTGCGCTTCGTGCCGTGGCGTGAAGACCTCGCCACGCCGGAATCCTGGTCTTCGCCGGTCTCGACCCGCGCCGCGATCGAGGCCATGCCAGCGGGCTGCGTCGCCGTCTCCGACGCCATGGGCGAGACCGACGCCGGGATCTTCGGGGACATCCTCTGTGCGCGCATGGAGAAGAAGGGCGTCGCCGCCCTGGTGACGGACGGCGTCGTGCGCGACGTCGCGGGCGTGCTCAGCACCGGATTGCCGGTGTGGTGCCAGGGTGGCGCAGCACCACCGTCGGTCGCCCGCCTCACGTTCGTCGCGTGGCAGCAGCCGATCGCGTGCGGCGGCGTCGCGGTGTTTCCGGGCGACGTGGTGGTCGTCGATGCGGACGGCGCCGTACTCATTCCGGCCGCCCAGCTCGAGGCTGTGCTCAAGGAAGGCCCCGAACAGGAGCGCATGGAAGGCTGGATCATGGACGAGGTCGGCAAAGGCGCGCAGCTCCCCGGCCTCTATCCGATGAACGCCGAGACCAAGGCCCGCTACGAGGCCTCCAAGGCCAAGGGCTGAGAGTCCAAGGAAACGGGGGGCGCATGACGCTTCGAGGCAGTTGCCTGTGTGGCAGCGTCCGCTACGAGGTAACAGGCCCCTTGAGCGGCGCCCTCAACTGCCACTGCGCCATGTGCCGCAAGGCGCGCGGCGCAGCCTTCCGTTCCCGCGCCCGAGTTGCACCGGCTGATTTTCGATGGAATGCGGGCGAGGGCCTCGTTACCTGGTACGAGTCCTCGCCCGGCAATCACCGCGGCTTCTGCCGCCGCTGCGGCCCCCCCTGCTCAGCCGCTTCGACGCCGACCCGTCGGTTTATGGCCTGCCGCTCGGACCGCTCGACGACGATCCCGGGATCAGGCCGCAGATGCATGTCTTCGTCGCCAGCAAGGCGCCCTGGTATGAGATCGCCGACGATCTCCCGGGCTTCGACGGCTTTCCGACAGGCCCTCATGACTCTGAGAAAACCGATCCTGGCTCGTAACCCCATGAAACAGAAGCTGATGCGGCCGGGCCCAGCATCCTGCTTGTAAACCGGGCGGCCGCCATCATATGCTTGGGGGTGACCGGCAGATTCCCGCCGGCCGCCGGATTGGCCCGGCATCAAGGCCCACATGGTCGCAGGACCACAAAGGTCGAATGAGGAAGAGGACGCTCACCAAACGATGAGAACCACCCCCGAGGGTGCTCGCGCGAGCACGCCTCCCACCGAGCTTGCGTCCGAAGGACGTAACTCCGCCGCCCTCGTGGACAGGATCGTCCACTGGCTGGACGAGGCCAAGGCCGAAGAGGTCTCGGTTATCGATCTGAAGGGCAAATCGTCGATCGGCGATTTCATGGTCATTGCGACGGGCCGGTCCGACCGTCACGTCAACGCTGTTGCCGAGCAGATCCAGCAGGCGCTCAAAGACATGGGCGAGGATCGCGTGCGCATCGAAGGCCAGCCGCAGTGCGACTGGGTCTTGATCGACACGGGCGACATCATCGTCCACGTCTTCCAGCCCGAGATTCGCGAGTTCTACAATCTCGAGAAAATGTGGTCAGCGGATCGCGCTCCGGAGCCGACAGCGCACTGACATGCGCTCATGCAGGCCATGCGCGTCACGCACCATTTGTGCGGAGATGATCTCATGCGCCTGACCATCGCCGCCATCGGCCGCCTCAAGGAAGATGGCGAGCGCGACCTGATCGCGCGCTACATGAAGCGCATGTCGGCGGGTCGCGCCGTCGGCATTGCTCCGGTGACGATCGAGGAATTGCCTGAGAGCCGGATCGCCGACACCAACGCGCGTCAGGCAGACGAGGCCGCCCGCCTGCTCCATCTCACCGCGGATTGTGACCTGCGCATCGTGCTCGACGAGCGCGGGCGCACCATGACCAGCCCTCAATTCGCGCAATACCTAGGCGCCCGCCGCGACGATGGCGTGAAAGCCGCGGCCCTGCTGATCGGCGGCCCCGATGGACACCCCGCCAGCCTCACCGGCCAGGGCGCCCACCTCACGCTATCGCTGGGACCGATGACGCTGCCGCACGGTCTCGCCCGCGTGATCCTCGTCGAGCAGGTCTACCGCGCCATCACGATCCTCTCGGGCCATCCCTATCACCGGGCGTGATACGGCTTATTTCCGCCGCGCCGCGCGTTCAGCGAGGAAGCCCTGCATGATCCTTTGCGGCTCGCCCGTCGCGTAGGCTTCGAGCGAATAGCGGATGCCGGCCGCCGTCGCGTCATCGAAGCCCGGCTGGGTCAACGCACGCAGCCGTTCCTTGGTGAGGCGCATCGCGACCGGCGGCACTTTCATCAGGTCCTCGGCAATCGCGATCGCCTTCGACAGCACCTCGCCATCGGGCACCAGATGATCAAGGAGGCCGATCGCGTACGCGCGCTCGCCCGAAACGAGCCCGCCCGACAGCGACATTTCGCGGTTCTGACCGTGCCCGACGTAGAGGCTCATCATGTACGTGCCGACGATGCTGGCGAGCCCGGCGCGCGTCTCCGGCTGGCCGATGCGTGCTGCGGCGTGGCTCACGCGCACGTCGCAGCAGAGCCCGATCTGCATGCCCGCGCCTGCCGCGATGCCGTTCCAGGCTGCCACCGCCGGCTTCGAGAGATCGCGCACCGACTGATACATGGCCCGCATCGACGTGCACCACCCGTGCACCTTGTCGATCGTGAGATGCGCCGTCTCGTTGAGATCCTGGCCTGCCGAGAATGCCTTGCCCGCGCCCGTGATCACCACCGCGCCGACACTGGCATCCGCTTCCGCCGCCTGCATGCCCGCCGTGAACGCGGTACGCAGCTCCGGGCTCACGGCGTTGAGCACCTGCGGCCGGTTGAGCGTCACAATCAGAATGCGCCCGCGCCGCTCCGTGAGAATGAGATCCGATCCGCCCGCCATCCCGTTTCCTCCTGTTGTTTGACGCAATCGTGCTTCAACCAGCGCCGCGTCGGCAATAGTGTAGGTCGCATACCTCATTCACGACGGGACCGCGGCATGACTGACGAGACCACCGGCGCTTCCACCCACGCCTACGTCGATGATCCACGCAATGCGCGCGTCCTGATCTCGATCAACGGCCGGCTGGTGCCGCGCCCCGAGGCGACGGTGTCGGTGCTCGACGCGGGCTTCGTGCTCGGCGACGGCGTGTGGGAGGGCCTGCGTGTCATGGACGGCGGCATCGCGTTCCTCGATCAGCATCTCGACCGGCTTTATGAGGGTGCGCATACGCTGCGCATCGACATCGGCTTGACGCCCGCAGAGCTGTCGCAGCGCCTCTTCGCCTGCCTCGCCGCGAACGAGATGACGGACGGCGTCCATATCCGCCTGATGGTGACGCGCGGCTTGAAGCGCACGCCCTATCAGGATCCGCGCGTCACGATCGGACCCGCAACCGTCGTCATCATCCCGGAATACAAATCGCCGAGCCGGGAGGTTGCCAAGCGCGGCCTGAAACTCTTCACCGTGCACGTGCGCCGCAGCGGCCCCGACGTGCAGGATCAGAAGCTCAATTCGCACTCGAAGCTCAACTGCATTCTCGCGTGCATCCAGGCGACGGAGGCGGGCGCCGACGAGGCGCTGATGCTCGACGACCGCGGCGCCGTCGCAACCTGCAACTCGACGCACTTCTTCATCGTGCGGCGCGGCGAACTGTGGACGTCGGGCGGATTGCACTGTCTCGGCGGCATCACGCGCGCCAACATCCTGCGCGTCGCGCGCGAGGCCGGCATTCCCGCATTCGAGCGCGATTTCTCGCTTGTGGATGTGTATGGCGCCGACGAAGCGTTCTGCACCGGCACATTCGCAGGCGTGACGCCCGTGCTGTCCGTCGATGGCCGCGCCATCGGCTATCGCACCCCTCTTGCTGGCGCCGACGGGATCGCCGGCCCGATCACGCGGCGTCTCTCCGATCTGTACAAGGGTCTAGCCTTGGTCGAAGTGGCGCGACCATGAGCAGCGCCGCTGATCCCATCGTCCGCATTGCCATGTGGTCCGGTCCGCGCAACATCTCGACGGCGATGATGCGCGCCTTCGAGAACCGCCTCGACTGCGTCGTGTGGGATGAGCCGTTCTACGCCGCCGAGCTCGCGCGCTCGGGCCGCAATCATCCCTTGCGCGACGAAGTCATCGCCGCCGGAGAAACCGATCCGGATCGCGTCGTCGCGCGCATCCTCGGCCCGCTCGACGATCCCGGCAAACCCCGCGCGACGATCTTCTACCAGAAGCACATGACGCACCACATGCTCGACGGTTTCGATCGCGCGTGGATCGGCAAGATGCGCAACGCGTTCCTGATCCGCGATCCGGCGCACGTGCTTGCGAGCTATACGCGTACGTGGGAGCAGGTGACGCTCGACGACATCGGCTATGTGCGGCAGAGCGAAATATTCGACAGCATCGCCGATCGTCTCGGACACGCGCCACCGGTCATCGAGGCGGCCGATGTGCTCACCGACCCACGCGGCACGCTCACCGCACTGTGTGCGGCGCTCGCCATCCCGTTCCGCACGGAAATGCTGGCGTGGCCCGCAGGGCGACGCAAAAGCGATGGCGTGTGGGCACCTGCATGGTACGCGAACGTCGAGCGCTCGACCGGGTTCGCCGCACCATCGCCCAACTCCGCCGCTCCGGTGGACCTGCCGCCTGCCCTCAGACGCATAGCCGATGCAGCGCGGCCGCACTACGAACACCTTGCACGTTATCGCCTCACCGCATCATCATCGACCTAACGACAGCCTGGAAGGAACGCCCATGACGCTCGCCCGTTTCGGAGACTTCGCCGTCGATCGCGTCGTCGAGCTCGAACTGCCCGCGTTCGTCGCGCGCGAGTTCTTCCCGGCATGCACCGCCGAGGAACTGGCCGACGGCAAGGCGCGCCTCGGCAAACTCATCAGCGCCGACGACAAGCTGCTCATGAGCTTCCAGTCGTTCATCCTGCGCACGCCGAAGCACACCATCCTGATCGACACCTGCTGCGGCAATCACAAGCCGCGACCGGCGCGGGCCGAATTCAGCATGCTCCAAACCGACTACCTGACCAAACTCGCCACCGCTGGCGTCAAGCCGGAACAGGTCGACTACGTCATGTGCACGCATCTGCACTGGGACCACGTCGGCTGGAATACGCAGCTCCTCGACGGCCGCTGGGTGCCGACGTTCCCGAACGCGAAACATATCATCGCCAAGCGCGAGTACGACTACTGGGACCAGATGTACGCCGCCGGCAATCGCGACAACATGCACGTGCTGGCATTCGAGGACAGCGTATTGCCGATCAAGCGCGCCCAGCAGGCGGTGCTTGTCGATGACGACTTCGAGCTGGAAAAAGGTCTGTGGCTCGAGCCATGCCCCGGACACTCGCCGGGGCTCGTACTGATCAATGTCGAGAATGGTGGCAAGCGCGGCGTCTTCGTCGGCGACGCAATCCATCACCAGCTTCAGCTGCTCTATCCGCACCTCTCCTGCCGCGCCGACGCCGACATGGCGCTGTCGGCCGTCAACCGTCGTGCGTTCATGGAGAAGCACGCCGACAGCGATACCCTCGTGCTTCCCGCGCACTTCCCGATGCCGACTGCCGGTCGCATCGTGCGCGATCGCAACGCCTTCAGCTTCAAGGGAGCTTGACCGCGACATGCTCGAACAACTGATCAAACTGTTCCAGGGCGACAAGGCGGCTGCGGCCGTCGAGGAGCCGCACCTCGCGGTTGCGGTGCTGCTCGTCGAAGCAGGACTGATGCACGGCGACTTCAGCACGCAGGAACGCGGGATGACGGCGCGCCTGCTGTCGCGCCGTTTTGGTTTGTCACCGGATGAGGCGGACGAACTGATCGACCGTGCCGAGGCACGCGCGCGCGGCACCGCGCAGTACTTCCCGTTCACCAACTCCCTCAACACCAACATGAGCATCGAGGACAAGATCGAGGTCGTCGAAATGCTGTGGCGGATTGCTTTTGCCGACGGCCAGCTCGACGCCTTCGAGGACCAGCTCATCCGTCAGGTCGCGGGCCTCCTGCACGTGCCCGATCGCGACCGCATGGACGCCAAGAAGCGCGTCACCGACGGGCTGTAGCGGAGCCGATCAATTGATCGTCGGCATCTGGTGGCGCGAGAGAGAACGCCGGCGTTCGCGTATGCCGCCGCCCCTCATCCCGACCTTCTCCCCGCAAGCGGGGAGAAGGGGAAAGTGGTAGCGGTCGAAGACCGCGAGGTGAGAACGCCGACAGGCGAGGCAGCGGCGCGGCCGCGGTAGCCGAAGGCGTCGCGGGCCGCGCAATATCAAGCGTGCTTGCCGTGGCAGTGCTTGTATTTCTTGCCGGAGCCGCAGGGGCAGGGCGCGTTGCGCGAGACACGGCCCCAGGTCGACTCGTCCTGCGGATCGACGCCGCCGTTGCGGCCACGCGACTTCACCGGCTCGGCGCGCTGACGGGGCGGCGCCTCGCGCAAGGCGCTTCCAGACGAGAGCGCGGCGTCCGCCAGAGCGAACTCGTCCTCGCCAGTGAGCGGATTGACGTGGTGCGCCTGCATCGGCGGCAGTTCGTACTCCTCCGCATCCTCCGGCACTTCGCCGGGCGTCATGCGGATGTGCAGGAGCTGTGCGGTGACCGCCTCGCGCAGATTGGAAAGCATCGCCTCGAACAGCGTGAAACTCTCCGACTTGAATTCGTTGACCGGATCGCGCTGGCCGTAGGCGCGGAAGTTGATCACCGTGCGCAGATGCTCGAGCACGACGAGATGCTCGCGCCACAGGTTGTCGAGCGTCTGGAGAAGCACCGATTTCTCGATGTCACGCAGCCGCATCCGTCCGACGGCTTCCGGCGTCTTGCTCGGTGCTGTATCGATCGCATCGACGAGGCCCTTCGCCTCGGTGTACTCGCGCATGAACGAATAGCCGATGCTGCCGAGCTGCTGTTCGGCTTCCTGGCGGCTCGGTCCCTCGATGCGGATTTCCTCGCGGTTCGAGTCGAGCAGCGCGCGGCCGAGACGCTCGAAGGTCGTATCGCTCGGTGCCAACTCGACCAGCGCCTGCAGCTCGGGCTCGCTCGCGATGAACGCGACCATGCTCTTCGCCTGCTCGTAGCCGCCGAGCACGTTGTTGCCGATCTCTTCGGCGAACTTCATGTACTTCTCATCGACGGCAGTGGTCAGACGCTCCAGGATCTCCTGCTCGGCGATGCCTTCCTCGTCCGCCCAATCGCGGATCGGCGCATCGATGCCGAACACTTCCTGCACCTTCGTCTTGAGGCCTTCGGTATCCCATTGCTCGGCGTAGGCGCCCTCGGGGATGTGGGTCGCGACCATCTCGTGCAGCACCTGGCGGCGCATGTCGTCGATGGTCTCGCTGACATCCTCGGCGCCCATGATGTCGATGCGCTGCTCGAACACGACCTTGCGCTGGTCGTTCATCGTGTCGTCGTACTTGAGCACGTACTTGCGGGAGTCGAAGTTGCGTGCCTCGACCTTCTTCTGCGCATTCTCGAGGGCCTTGTTGATCCAGCGGTGCGTAATCGCCTCGCCTTCCTCGAG
>CAZKZT010000020.1:0-5966 GCA_964557265.1 uncultured Hyphomicrobium sp. | reverse complement strand
ATGCGCATCAGATCGCCTTCGCGGGACAGGTAGAACTTGGTGCGGCCGGGATCGCCCTGACGGCCGGAGCGGCCGCGCAGCTGATTGTCGATGCGCCGGCTCTCGTGGCGCTCCGTGCCCATGACATAGAGGCCGCCGGGATACGTCACCGTCCTCGCCGGTCGGTTGCCTTTGGCGGGCTCGATCTCGATCGTCTCCGATGCTTCGAGCACGAACCGGCGGTTGCTCTCGATCTCATCGGCGATCTTGCGGATCTGCCGTTCGCGATCGGGACCTTCCGGAACGTCGGCCAGCTCCTCTTCGACCCGCATCTGCAGGTTGCCGCCAAGCTGGATGTCGGTACCGCGACCCGCCATGTTGGTGGCGATCGTCACGGCGCCCGGCACGCCAGCCTGTGCGATGATATAGGCTTCCTGCTCGTGGTAGCGCGCGTTGAGCACCTGATGCTTGATCCCGCGCTCTTTCAGCAGCGCCGAGATCATGTCGCTCTTCTCGATCGAGCCGGTGCCGACCAGCACCGGTTGCTTGCGTTTCTGCGCGCTCTCGATCTCGCGGATGATCGCTTCGTACTTTTCCTTCGCCGTCCGATAGACCTCGTCGTCGAGGTCGGCGCGCCCGATCGGCACGTTGGTCGGAATCTCGATCACGTCGAGCTTGTAGATGTCGAGGAACTCGTCGGCCTCGGTCATCGCCGTACCGGTCATGCCGGCGAGCTTGTCGTAGAGGCGGAAGTAGTTCTGGAACGTGATCGATGCCAGCGTCTGGTTCTCGGGCTGGATCCTCACGTGCTCCTTGGCTTCCAGCGCCTGATGGAGCCCTTCCGAATAACGCCGACCCGGCATCATGCGGCCAGTGAATTCGTCGATGATGACGACTTCATCGTCCTTCACGATGTAGTCGCGGTCGCGATGGAACATCTTATGGGCCTTGAGGGCCTGATTGATGTGGTGGACGACCGTCACGTTCTCGATGTCGTAGAGGCCATCACCCTTGAGCAGATCGGCCTCGGTGAGCAGGCGCTCCATCGTCTCCTGGCCAGCCTCGGTGAAGGCGACCTGCTTCTGCTTCTCGTCGAGTTCGTAATCCGACTTGTCGATGTTGACCATCAACGCATCGATCGTGTTGTAGAGCTCGGAGCGATCCTCGACGGGACCGGAAATGATGAGCGGCGTACGCGCCTCGTCGATCAGGATCGAGTCGACCTCGTCGACGATCGCGAAGGCATGACCCGACAGCTCCTGCGGGCGGCCGCCGAACTGGACCATGTCGACCACGCGCATCTTCATGTTGTCGCGCAGGTAGTCGAAGCCGAATTCGTTGTTGGTCCCGTACGTGACGTCGCACGCATAGGCGGCGCGACGCTGCTCGTCGTCGAGGTCGTGAATGATGCAGCCGACGGTGAGGCCGAGGAATTTGTAGACCCGGCCCATCCACTCGGAGTCGCGCTTGGCGAGGTAGTCGTTGACGGTGACGACGTGGACGCCGCGGCCTGCCAGCGCGTTCAAGTAGACCGGCGCGGTCGCGACCAGGGTCTTGCCTTCACCCGTCTTCATTTCGGCGATGTTGCCCGAGTGGAGCACCATGCCGCCGAGCAACTGGACATCGAAGTGGCGCTGGCCGAGCGCCCGCTTGGCCGCCTCGCGGACGGTCGCGAACGCGGGCACGAGAATGTCGTCCAGCGTCTGGCCTTCGGCAAGCTGTTTGCGGAACATCTCCGTGCGGGCGCGCAGCTCGCTGTCCGTGAGCTTGACCAGCTCCGGCTCCAGCGCATTGATCGCCGCGACCTTCGGCCGGAACCCCTTCAACATCCGCTCGTTCGAAGAGCCGAAGATCTTGGACGCAATCGAAGCGAGCGACAGCATGAACCGTTCCCCAGTTTCATTGACCGGCACGGGCGGGCCCCGGCTGGTATTCCGACGTCAATGTACCCGTTGAGGCAGCGGCTCACACCGGGCCACGCTGCCATTCGATGAGGCTTCGAGAGTGAAGAGGCCGACGATCGAGCAGCCACCAGGCACTGCCAACTCAACCGGGCACGCATCCAGCCGGCACGGTGGAGAGATAAGGACGGCACAGGGGGTTGTCAACGAACGCGCACCAAATCGCCGTGCCTTCTGAACGGGCGCGTGACCTACGGGCGCTGCCCCTGTGGGCCCGAAAAGACGAAGCCCTTGGGAATCTCCCCTGCACCCCGGAGCGAGAAGCGATCGACATCCTGCGCATCGCGCGCCGCCTTCCTCATGCGGCGCAGGCGATCGCGCATTTCGCGCCGCGACATCGCGCCGCTCTTGGTCGCTCTGCGGCCCTCGCGCGCGGTCGAGGGGACAGGCCCACTGCGCCGCCGCCGCTCCCCGCTGTCATCCTCCGCAGGCTCGGTCGTCCGCCCCACGCGCGCGACGACGTTGGCCGCCGGACGTTCAGACGGCTCCGGTGTCGCCTGATGAAGCGCCACGGGCGGCGCGCGATCGGACTGACCGGGGTGGGCAAGCTCGGGCCCGGCAACTTGTCGCGGTGTATGCGGCTCGTCCAGCGGCGCGCGGGCGGGCGTTTGCGGCTCAGCCAGAATCTGCTCCGGCGGGGCAGATTGCGGCAGTGCAAGGCGGCGCGGCAGCGCGCGGCGGGGGGCATCAGGCTGTGGTTGCACGTTGGCGACAGGTGGCGCCGTGGTCACAGGGGGCGCTGCGACGACGGGCGCCCCGGCCGGGCGCTGGCCGGCAAGCCGCGGTTCTCTCTCCTTGATGACGCGCCAAGCACCAGTGATCACATCATTGGAACGGCGCGTCAGATCGTAGGTGACCGCACCGCCGGGACGTTGTGTGCCGGGTTGATCACGCCTGGCTGCCCGATCCGAAGGAGGTTCGGCGCCTCCCGCCCGCTCGTTGCTCCGCGGTCCGTCCGCGTTGCGGACCGACAGCACGCCGGCCGCGAGCCCGACAACGATCACGACCCCCAGCAGCGTGAGCGCTGCGGGCAGCAGGGGGCGCGGCCGAGATCTCGGCAACGTCTTGATCTCGACGACAGGCAGCGGATCCAGCGGATGGGGATCGTAGAGGGTGGCGCGTTCGACCAGGAACGGCGCGCCCTTGCGAAACCGCTCAGCGCGCGCAGCCACCGTTTCGCCACCCGCACGAGGCCCCGGACGCCCACCGCTACCACGCACGTCCCCGTCGGGACGCACGGATGCGGCCTGTCGACGATCGTCAACTCGCCGATCGGCGGGTTCCGACGCGCTCGGCACCTGCGGCTGCTTTGGGCGATCGGTCATCCAGTATCGTGCTGCCTGCGCTACCTATGGGGGCGGCTGCCACCGCTTATCCATTTGAATCCGGAACATACGCAGCACGAGACACGTACCGAATCGCGGAATGATAGCCCATCCGAGCCGCGCTGTCCGGCGAGCGCCAGGCACTGTGGACCGGCGTGCGACAGCAGTGCCGGCAGTGCGGCTTGACGGCCACTGCGCGATGCTTGAAGACGGAACCAGCAGGCACTCAGCGCAGCGATGATCCGGAGAGCGAGACGATGATCGGGCGACTCAATCACGTAGCGATTGCGGTCAAAGACATGGCAGCCGCGGTTGCCGTCTATCGCGATACACTCGGGGGAGAAGTGTCCGACAAAGTGCCGCAGCCGGAGCATGGCGTGTCGACGGTGTTCGTCGTGCTGCCCAATACCAAGATCGAGCTGCTGGAGCCGCTCGATGCAACCTCACCCATCAATAAGTTCCTCGAGCGCAACCCCGACGGCGGCATCCATCATATCTGCTACGAGGTCGACGACATCATTGCCGCCCGCGATCGCCTGAAGACTGCGGGCGCCCGCGTGCTCGGCGATGGCGAGCCCAAAATTGGCGCACACGGCAAGCTGGTGCTGTTCCTGCATCCGAAGGATTTCTGCGGGACGCTCGTCGAACTCGAACAAGCGTGAGCCCATGCGATCGCCCCTGCTGGTGAACGCCATGCGGCAAACGCACGCTGCGTATATCCATCGAAGAATCACGCCGTTGACAGCTCACGTGACATGACGCGCCTTCGCGCCTGCTTATCGTCAACGGCGCATCAAGACTTGACCACTTTGCAGCCGCGCGCGACAAAGCACACCAAGCGCAGTCCGAGTGCCGCGCCGATCGTCGCTTTCCCGGGGCCCCGCCGCGGGTGCCCCGCCGGGCCGATCGCGCAGCCGCTTCCTTCGGCTCTGTGATCAACCGAGCGCAGTCATGGAAACGGACATCTTGGACCTCCTCCAATCGAGTGCGGACTCGCGACGAGCAACCGTCACGGCATGATGCAGTACCAGGTCGACAGTCGGCGCTTTACGAGCGCGCGCTTGCTATGTGCATTGATCGTGGCGATCGTCGGCTGCGCCATGACAGCAGTCACCTCACCCGTGCGTGCCGCTCAGACAACGCTCGAGCGCATTCAGGCACGAGGCCACGTCATCTGCGGTTTCACGCGTGCGTCGACCGGCTTTGCGGCGGTCAATCCACGCGGTGCCTGGTCGGGCTTCGACGTCGACTTCTGTCGCGCGCTCGCCGCCGCGGTGTTGGGCAAGGCGGACGCGATCAAGCCGCTGATGCTCGCGCCGTCTGCTGCATCCGCGGCCATCCTGTCGGGCGAAATCGACGTGCTCGCGACCGGCACCGCGATCAGCCTGTCACGCGAAACGGGCCTGGGTCTGCGCTTTCCAGGCGTTCTCTATCACGACGCAACGACACTGCTCGTGAAACGCGCCCAGGGCGTCACCAGCGCGCGTGAGCTCTCCGGCGCGAGCATCTGTCTCGGCCCCAACCCCGAAACGAGCCAGGCCCTCACAGCATTCTTCAAGACGCACAACATCCGCCACGAGCCGGTCGTCGTCGAGAAGTGGGAGCAGATGGTGCAGGCCTACACCAGCGGGCGCTGCCAGGCGCTCTCGGGGGACGCCGCCATGCTGGCCGAGCTGCGCGCACGCCTCGCCGGCACCGGTGAACACCACATCCTGCCCGAAGCGCTCGCCATCACCATGCTCGGCCCTGCGGTCCGGCGCGGCGATCCCGCGTGGTACGACATCGTCCGCTGGACGATCCACGCCCTCGTCGCGGCGGAGCAGTCCGGCGTCAGCCAGGCACGCGTCGAGGGGCTAAAGGCATCAGGTCAGCTCGACATCCGCCGCCTGCTCGGCATCGAAGGTGACATTGGCAAGCCGCTCGGCCTGAAGCCCGACTGGGTCTATCAAGTGGTCAAAGCCGTCGGCAACTACGGCGACATCTATGAGCGCAATCTCGGGCAGCGTTCGACGCTGAAGCTCGAGCGGCGCACCAACGAGCTGTGGAACAAGGGCGGCCTGATGGTGGCGCCACACCTGCGCTGACCACAGGCACCACGCGCTGATACGCGCTTCGCGGCACGCACTGGCCGTGTAAGATCGCCGCCACATAGCGCCCTCAGCAGGGAGACACCCGATGGCTCAACGCCCGATCCAGCTCTACTATTGGCCGACGCCCAACGGCCACAAGATCACGATCATGCTCGAGGAGTGTGGCCTCCCCTATGACATCATCCCGGTCAACATCGGCAAGGGCGATCAGTTCAATCCCGAATTCCTGGTGATCAGTCCAAACAACCGAATGCCTGCGATCGTCGATCCCGACGGCCCCGGCGGCAAGCCGATTGCCGTCTTCGAGTCGGGCGCGATCCTCCAGTATCTCGGTCGCAAGACGGGCAAGTTCTATCCGTCCGACGAACGCGCCCGCGTCGCCGTCGACGAATGGCTGTTCTGGCAGATGGCGGGGCTCGGCCCGATGGCCGGTCAGGCGCACCATTTCCGTCAATACGCGCCCGAGAAGATCCAGTACGGCATCGACCGCTATACCAACGAGGTCAACCGGCTCTACGGCGTCATGAACGCGCGGCTGAAGGCAAACGACTTCCTCGCCAGCGACTATTCGATCGCCGATATGGCGAGCTATCCGTGGGTGCGTCCGTACA
>CAZKZT010000019.1:0-18432 GCA_964557265.1 uncultured Hyphomicrobium sp. | reverse complement strand
CCTTGTCCTTGAAGAACTGGCATCGCGTGCGTCCGTGGACGGTCACGAGCGCAACGCCGGCCGCCTCGGTACGGCGCGCGAGATCGGGCGCATTGAGATACGCGTGATCCCATCCCATGCGCATCTTCAGAGTGACCGGCACACGCACGGCGCCCACGACCGCCTCGACAAGGCCGATGGCATGATCGAGATCGCGCATCAGGGCGCTGCCGGAGAGCTTGCCGGTCACCTCGCGCGCCGGGCAGCCCATATTGATGTCGATGATGTCGGCGCCAAGCCCTTCGGCAATCCGTGCGCCCTCGGCCATCCAATGCGCTTCGCGGCCCGCGAGCTGCATGGCGAACGGACGCGCGCCTGCAAATTCGGTGCGCCTCATGACGTCGCGGCGTTCTCGCACGAGTTCCTCGCTCGCGATCATTTCCGAGATGACGAGGCCGGCACCAAGCTCACTCGCAGCTTGCCGGAACGGCAGGTCCGACACGCCCGACATCGGCGCCAGCAGCACGCGGTTCGCGAGAGGCACGCGACCGACCGCGAGCGCAGACGGCGCGGCGCTGCTGACGGGCGCGCCGCCAAGCCGGTGGTCAGGGTGGGAGCACAAGGGCTCGCGCATTTTGCTTGCCTTGTTTTCGTGCATCACGTCGAGGTGCCTATTATTTGCTCAGGCTAGATAATCATCGAGGCTTTCGCAAGTGCGAAATTGGCGCGGTATCCTCAGCCATTGCGTAACAGGCGGCGACAGGCCTATGACCAACGGCAGCGGACGGGCGCCCGTGGGCGGTTTGCGGTCATTTGCCCGTTCGCGAGGCGCCGCATGATTTCGAGGCATTCACCGTGTCCACCATAGTCATCATCGTCGCCGCGGGACGCGGCTCGCGGACCGGAGACACCAGCAACGGCCCGAAGCAGTACGCCGATCTCGGCCGCAGCCCGATGCTGACGCGAACCCTCGAAGCCTTTGCCGGTCATGCCGGAATCGACCGGATGCTGGTCGTTATCCATCCGGACGATGCCCTTCTCTACCGGGGCGCGGTGGCCGCCGCAGCCTCCGCTCGGAGCAAGCTGCTCCCGCCCGTCGCAGGCGGCGCGACTCGTCAACAATCAGTCCGGCACGGCCTCGAGGCACTGGTGCGCGAAGCGCCCGCCCGGGTCCTCATCCACGATGCGGCGCGGCCGTTCGTCACCCATGCCGTGATCGATCGCGTCCTCGCCGCCCTTGCAACCGCGCCGGCCGTCCTTCCCGCCGTGGCCGTCGTCGATACCCTCAAGCGGATTGGCGACGACGGCATCGTCTCCGGCACTGTCGACCGCACCGGCCTGTGGCGCGCCCAGACGCCGCAGGGCTTCCACTACAATGCCATCCTCGCAGCACATCGGGCAGCGAATGCCGCCTCGCGCGACGATTTCAGTGACGACACGATGCTCGCGGAATGGCATGGCCTCACCACCACGCTGGTCGAAGGCGAGACACGCAACACAAAGATCACCACAGCAGAGGATCTGGCCATCGCGCAGCAAGCGGAAGCGCCCTCCCTTCCCGACGTCCGGCAAGGGACCGGCTTCGACGTCCACCGCTTCAGCGAGGGCGATCATGTGTGGCTATGCGGCGTCGCCGTGCCCCACACTCAATCTCTCGAGGGCCATTCCGATGCCGACGTCGGCCTGCACGCGCTGACCGATGCGCTGCTCGGCGCCATCGGCGACGGCGATATCGGACAACATTTCCCCCCGAGCGATCCCCGATGGAAAGGTGCGCGTTCGGATGCCTTCCTGGCCGACGCGGCGACCCGTGTTGCTGCGGCCGGCTTCGCAATCAGCAATGTCGATGTCACGCTGATCTGCGAGGCGCCGCGCATCGGCCCGCACCGGGAAGCGATGCGGACCGAGATCGCGCGCATCCTCGGCATCGAGATCGGACGGGTCGGCGTCAAGGCGACGACGAGCGAAGGACTCGGCTTCACCGGCCGCCGCGAGGGCATCGCCGCCATGGCGAGCGCGACGGTGGTGCGACGCTGAACGGGCCTATTTGCTCGCGGTGTAGACGTCCTCGGCCTTCTGCTTCAGCGGCAGCTCGATGATGAACGTCGCTCCCTCGCCCGGCCGGCCATCGGCGTCGATCGTACCACAATGGCGCTCCACGATCTTGCGGACCGTCGCCAGACCGACGCCGGTTCCTTCGTACTCCAGGCGGCCGTGCAGGCGCTGGAAGATCGTGAAGATCTGCTCCTTGTAGCGGTTATCGAAGCCGATCCCGTTATCAGTGATCGCGATCCGGACAAGCTGACCGTACAGATCGTTGCTCTCACCCAGCGTGCATGAGATCGATACGCGCGGCGCGACATCCGGCTTGCGGAACTTCAGCGCGTTCGCGATCACGTTTTGCAGGAGCTGACGCATCTGCGTCATATCCGCATCGATGACCGGCAGCGGATCGGCGGTGACGACGGCGGCGGATTCTTCGATCCTGATCTGGAGATCAGACAGGACGCCGGCCAGCACCTCATCGAGGGAAACGCGAACGAACGGCTTCGCCTTGGTGGTCACACGCGAATAGTCGAGCAGATCGTTGATCAGGCGGCGCATACGCCCTGCGGCATTCTGCATCCGCTCGAGGAACATCTGCCCGTCCTCGGGCAGGTTCTTGCCGTGTCGCGTGAACAGCCGGTCGCCGAACGCCTCGATCTTGCGCAGCGGCTCCTGCAGATCGTGCGAGGCGACATAAGCGAAGTCCTGCAGCTCCCGATTGGAGCGCTCGAGCTTCTGATTGTATTCATTGAGCTGCTGTGTGTGCCGGTCCATCTCGGTGATGTCGAGGCAGGTGGCGATGGTGCCGCCGCTCTGCATCGGTTCGCTCATGACCGCGATCACGCGGCCATCGCGCATCCGCTGCGTGAAGGTACGGCGCACCGTCTGATGGCGGCCCTCGATGCGCTCCTTCAGAACGCGGCGCGCCTCCTCCTCCGAGTAGTTGCCCACGTGGGCGCTGTGCATCATGACGTCCTCGAGGCTGACCCCCGGTTTCACGACGTCTGGCGACATATGGAACATATCGAGATAGCGCTGATTGCAAACCGTCAGCCGGTGGTCGGCATCGTACATCGCCAGCCCCTGGACCATGCTGTCCAGCGCGGCCTCGAATTGCATGTGCTGATCAGCGATCCGCGCGTTGAGGGTCTCACGCTCGGTGACGTCCTCGTGCGTGCTGACGAGGCTCCCATCCGGCATCGGGACACGGAGAACGGCGATCACCCGCCCGTCATTCAGCCTGACGACCTCCGACACCTTCTGGCTGAAGGTCTCGAGGCCATACTTCATGTACTCGGCATGATCGATATTGTCATAGAGCCCCGTGGCGAGACGCGCCTCTATGATGCTCTTCAGGGTGGCGCCCGGCGCGACATCCTCGGGTTTCAATCCATAGATGTCAGCGTATCGCCGATTGGCGAATACGACCTTCTGATCGGCGTCGAACAGGCACAGTCCCTGTGACATGTTCTTGAGGATGACGTCGAACATCGAACTACGCGTGTGGAGCTCGCGCGTCAGACGCAAGAGGTCGGCCTCACGCTGCTTCATCAACGAAATGTCCGAACGGGTCTGGACCCAGCCGCCCTCGCTCGTGCGCGTCTCGCTGATCCGCAGCCAACTGCCATCAGCCCGCAGCACCTCCATCGGCTCGGTCGGGTTATTGTGCCAATGGATACGGCGCTCGATGTACTTCTCAGCGGTCGTCCCCGTGAGGTCGATGGCGCCCCGGCGGACTTCCTCTCGCAGCATATCCTCATACGATGCGCCGACGACGACCATCTCGGCGACGAGCTTGCGCGACTCCAGATACTTGCGGTTGAACACGAGAAGACGCCCGCCCGCATCAAAGAGCGCAAAGCCCTCCGCCATCACGTCGAGCGCCTGCATCATGCGCTCACGCGCACTCGCCGCGATCTTCGCGAACTGGACATTGAGGTCCGCCGCGCCGCTCGACGGCTCGAGTTCTCGCACCGTCTCGACGACCGTGCCGCCCTGGAGGCACTGACGGTGCACCTCGATCAGCTTGCCGGCGGGACTCACATAGCGGAATGCATCCGTGTTCCCGGGGAACAACCTCGACCTGACCAGCGCCATCCGCGTCTCGGCCTCTACGGGACCCATGCCTTCACGCTCGAGCACGCGGCGTACGAGGTCGAAGAGCTGAGCGCCGGCGACGACCTCCTCGGGTTCATGACAGCGCAGCACACGGTAGGGCTCGTTGCAGGCGAGAAGGCGCAGATCCTTGTCGAACATCGCAAGGCCGACGTTCGCGCCAGCAAGCAACGCCCCGGCATCGGACGCCTGATCCGGCACCGTCACGGTCGCGTTCGGACTGGGCTCTCCCGCCCCGGAAACAGCCGCAAGGCTCGCCTGGCCGGTCATGATTTCAATCCCTCTCCGCCCCCATCGTAATCGCCGGTATTTGACATACGGCCCTTAAGATCTTCTGAGCGACAGGGCGAAATATTCTTCCGTAGCGGACCATTCCGTACACACCAGATCATCTCGGCGGGCGCCGCTGCACCGACACCCCTTTCCCGCCTCAGGTCGATCTTGCCGCGGCGCGCCGGGTTGACCATCCGACGGGACTTGTTCAGGTTGCCCCCTCATCCCGGCGGACGAATCGACAGATACCTGCCGCCCACCGTGGGCCAGGAGCCAGCGTGACGACGACCACCACACCGCCGCCCGATCCGTCGACTGCGGACAAGCAGGCAAGTCTGCTGAGGCGTTTTTTCGACGACTGGATTCGCCCGCGCTGGCGCATCCTGCTCTACGCTCTGATACTCACGGGGCTGCTGGCGGCGGTGACCGGCCTCTACCCGATGGTGATCAAGTACGCCTTCGATTCCCTTGCGAAGGGTCAGATGGCCCCCTTGCCGCTGGTGCTCTCGGCCATCGTGGTCGTAACGGCGGCACGCTCGATCCTCCTCTACATGCATGCGGTTACGGCCAACCGTATCGTCCTCCGGATGACCACGGACATCCAGAAGGCGGCGCTCAAGCATCTCATTAACGCCGATTTCTCGCGCCTCACCAGGGACACGCCCGGACGGCTCGTGTCGCGTCTGACCAACGACATCCAGTTCGTCCAGCAGGCCGCACAATCCGGACTGATCGGCTCCGTGCGCGACGGCCTCTCGATCGTCGCCCTGGCGATTGCGATGATCTATCTCGACTGGGTGATGTCGCTCATCGTGCTCGGCGTCTATCCGTTGGCGATCCTGCCCGTCATGGCGCTTGGCCGGCGGCTGCGCCGGGTCGCCAAGCAGACCCAGCTGCAGGTCGGCGACATGACCTCTCTGCTCACCGAGAACATGTCGAGCGCACGCCTCATCAAGACTTACCGTCTGGAGAGCTATGCGGCCTCGCGCATGCACGCGAGCTTCGAGAAGATCCTGTCCTTGCGCATGAAGGCGGTACGTGCCCGGGCGCGCCTGGATCCGATGCTCGAAGCGCTCGGCGGGCTCGCGGTCGCCGGTGTGATCGCGTTTGCGGCGTGGCGGATCGGCTCGAGCAGCGCGAGCCTCGGCGACTTCATGGGCTTCGTGACGGCGATGCTGATGGCTTCTCAGCCGGTGCGCGCGCTCAGCAACATCTCGACCCGCGTCCAGGAAGGCCTTGCCGCCGCCGAGCGCATCTATGAGCTGCTCGACGAGAACCCGAAGATCGTCGATCGTCCCGATGCGCGCGCCCTCGTGGTGAGCAAGGGCGACGTGCGCTTCGAGGACGTCTCCTTCGGCTACGAGGAGAACGGCGACCGCAGGGCGCTGCAGGATATCGATCTCGCGATTCCAGGCGGCAGCGTCGTTGCCTTCGTCGGAAGCTCAGGCGCGGGCAAGACGACGCTGCTCAATCTGGTGCCGCGCCTGTTCGACGTCGATCAGGGCCGCATCCTGATCGACGGACAGGATATCCGTGACGTGACCGTTTCGAGCCTGCGCGGTGCCATCGCCGTGGTGAGCCAGGATGTCGTGCTGTTCGACGACACCATTCGGGCCAACATCGCGCTCGGCCGCCTCGACGCAACCGATGCCGAGATCATAGCCGCCGCCAGAGCCGCAGCCGCGCACGACTTCATCCTCGAGCAGCCGCATGGCTACGATACCGAGATCGGCGACCGCGGCCTCAAGCTGTCGGGTGGACAGCGCCAGCGGCTGGCACTCGCCCGCGCCATCCTGATGGATGCGCCGTTGCTGCTGCTCGACGAGGCGACGAGCGCGCTCGATTCGGAATCGGAATATCTCGTTCAGCAGGCGCTGGCTGAGTTCAGCAAGGGGCGCACCACGCTCGTCGTCGCTCATCGCCTGTCGACAGTGCGGACCGCCGACCTCACCTGCGTCATGGAGCAAGGCCGTATCATCGAGAAGGGCAGCCATGGCGAGCTCGTCGCCGCCGGCGGCAGTTATCTGCGCCTGTTGCGCACCCAGCTCGTCGACGCGGGCCCGATCGAACCGGAACCGCTGGCGGCACAGAATGCTCCGTCGAAGTGACCGGCCGGCCTATTTCGCCAAGCCAAGCGCGCGCGCAGTACGGCGGTGCCACGGCACGGCTTCGAAGCTGATGGTGAGCGCCTGGGGATCGTAGACCGTATCGAGCCAGTCGCTCAGCGAGATCGGCGCGCGCGCGGCATCTTCCAGGTACAGATCGAAGAGCTGGTCGAGAACGCCGGTCTTGGTGGTGCGGATGTGGCCGTAGCGCAAACCGAGCTGGTGGCGCGCCTCGGTCACGGGAACGCCTTCCCTGAGCACAAGATAGAGACCGCAGAAGAGACCCGTCCGGTCCGAGCCCGACTTGCAGTGGATCAGCGTCGGCCCGTCGATTGCGGCAATGGCATCGCGCATGGCCGCCAGATGAGCGCGTGTCGGTGCTGCGCGCGACTTCAGCTTCACATCGATGAGCTTGAGCCCGAGGCGGGCGCAGGCTTCCTGCTCCAGCCAGTAGGCGCCGTGCGCTTCCGCGCCGCGCAGATTGATGACCGTGCGCACGCCGCGCGCCGCGAGACGGCGCAAATGTCGCGGCGCCGGCTGCGCCGACCGCCAGATGCCGTGCCGGACCAGATGCTGGTTCGGATACAGCTCGCGCAGCACCCCATAATCGATGAGCCACAGATCGAGGTAGTGGACGGCAGGGCCGAGGCCGCGGACCAGCCACGCCGGCAGCCGTGTCCCGGCGGCGGACTGCCAATCGCGAAAACGCCGGCGCTTCTCTTTGGTCAGTTTCACCATTGGGCGACGACGGTCAGCCTTCCCGAAATCACGGACGTCTCATCACCGGCCGGGACCACTTTTTCCAACAGGCTTTTCCCCATCCGCAAGCCGGGCGCGCTCTTGGCGAACGTCCATATCGCCTGTACCGAGGATACGCAAATCGGGGTGACGGTCGGCTGGTGAACAGATCGTCCGCACGCACTCCCAAATGCGGAACATGGAGCTGGCGGCGATGCCGCGGGCCAGCCAACTCTCTGTTTTCTTTCAAAGGGGCGCGGCGTTATGGCAGCGGACGGCCGCAAGCTTGCAATTTAGATCACGTTCATCCCTCTTCGACGGGCAGCGCGTGACACAAACCTGCGCTATGGTCGTGGCATTGAGTCTCGGTCCAAGGTCTGGCTTGCGCCCAACGGTGCGCAGCTCGAACGATCAGACGGGCAAACGGCCGGGCGCTGGCGCATTTTTTTGTTTATCGAAGATTGGCTAGAGGGATCGGCGCCTATTGAAGGCGTGTGAATTCCGATTGTGAGGCTGTGTCTGTCGGTGGCCTATCTCGCCGAAGGAGTGATCCGGTTGCTGAGTGTCGTGGTCGTGCAAATGCTGAACGGATCCCCGCGCGGAAGCGCATGGGGCCGCAGCGCTGTGCGCCGCGAGGTCTCTCCCAACGGGAGCGGCCGGTCATGAGCTACGCGGGCGCAGCCCAGCGGCCCGGCCTGCCTTGGGCGCTACTCACCTATCGTGCCGCTATGTCCTTGGCGCGCCCCGGACTTTGGCTGCTGCTCCGCACCCGTGCGGGTCGCGGCAAGGAAGATCCCGCGCGCCAGTCGGAACGCTACGGCATAGCCGGGCTGGCGCGGCCGCCCGGAGATCTGCTGTGGCTGCACGCGGCGAGCGTCGGTGAAACCAACGCCGTCCTGCCCTTGATCGAACGCCTGCTGGCGGCGCGCCGTGACGTGCACGTGCTGCTGACGACCGGTACCGTAACGAGTGCGGGCATCGCGGCGCAGCGTCTCCCCCGGCGCGCCCTGCATCAATATCTTCCGCTTGATTCAGCACCTTACGTCCGCCGTTTCCTCGATCATTGGAAGCCGACACTCGCCGTGCTCACGGAGCAGGAGATCTGGCCCAATCTGATCCTGGAAGCGCACGCACGCGGCATCAAGCTGGCACTGATCAACGCGCGGATGTCGGAACGCAGCCTCGCGCGCTGGCAGGCCAAGCCCGAAGTGGCGCGCGCACTGTTCAGCAAACTCGACGCGGTCCTCGCGCAGAATGACAAGCTCGCGCGCGCCATCGGGGCACTCGGCGCCGCCAACGTGACCGCAGTCGGCAACATCAAGATCGATGCGCCGCTCCTGCCCGTGGACGAGGGCGCCTCCGCTGCACTCGCGCAGGCTTTGGCGGGCCGGCCGACCTTCCTCGCTGCGAGTACGCATCCAGGCGAGGAGGCGATCGTCGCGGAGGCGCACAACATGGTCCGCGAGACCCTTCCGCGCCTGTGCACGGTCATCGCCCCTCGCCACCCCCATCGCGGGGCCGAAATTGCCGCTGAACTCGCCGCGCGCGGCCATACGGTGGCGCTGCGGTCGCGTGGCGAGCTACCCGCCCCCGAAACCGATATTTATGTGGCCGACACCATCGGCGAGCTCGGCACGCTCTATTCGGTCGCCCGGATCGCGTTTATCGGCGGTTCGCTCGTCGACAGGGGCGGGCAGAATGCCATCGAGGCGGTTCGCCATGACGCGAGCGTCATGGTCGGCCCCTGGCGGTCGAGCTTCATCGACATCTACGAGCCTCTGCTCGCGGCCAAGGGGGCGATGGAAGTGCGGTCGGCCGAGGACATGGCGCGGCATGTGCAGGCTTGGCTCGAGACGCCTGCGAGCCGGGATGCTGTTGCTGCCGCCGCGACCGAAGCCCTCGATCGCCTGGCGGGTGGTCTCGACCGGACGACGGAAGCGATCATCGGCCTGCTGGATGCGCGCGCCGCGCGAGAGCGCCCGCACCACCGCCCCTGAGGCGCCATCGCCGGGGGCGAAGCGGGGCAGGCACCGCACTCCGCCCGGTTGCACGGCCCCACTGCGGCCCATTCCACACATTGGTATCCGGTAATTCATTCTTTTCGGCGATAGTCGCCCCAGCCGATGGCGCCCCTGGGCGGACTTGGCTAAGCTGGCCCACATCAGTTGTAAGTGCGTCTCATATCACCAATGCAAGTGCCTGTTCCTGCGTATCAAGACGAGCTCCCCACACGGCGTTGGCGACCGCGCGCGCCGAGGTGTGTGGCGTTGGCCGCTTGCCTGGTGGCCCTGGGGGCCATTCTCGGCGCTGCGAGCATAGCTCCGGCGATGGCGCAGCAGGCGCCTCCGCGCGACATGACATTGTTCGAAAGACTCGCCGAATGGGTGCATTCTGTGAGCCGCAACCACCAGGAAGTCCTGAGCGGCCTCAGTCGCCCGACCCGTCCGCAGACGCAGCAGGTCGCGGACCGTCCGGTCGTTTCGCCCCCCGCCGTCACACCACCGGCCACCGTTGCGCCGCAGCCGTCGCCTGAGCGGTCAGAGGCGCAGAAGCGGGCCGACGAAACGCTGAAAGCCGAGGAGGCACGCCGCGCGACTGCCGCACAGCAAGCCGAGGCGGCCAAGCGCCAGGCGGAGGCTGACAAGGCGGCTGCCGCTGCAACAGACGCCGAGAAGGAACGTGCGGAGGCCGCGCGTCAGGCCGCCATCGCGGCGATGGAGGCGTCTGAAACGCGCCGTCGCGAGGAGGCCGCACGGCAACTCGAGACGGCGCGCCGCGAGCGGGAAGCCAAGGACGCTGAAGAAGCCGCACGCGCCAAGCTCGCCGCCGAGCAGCAGGCCCGCGACGCGGAAACACGCCGGCAGGCGGAAGCTCTCGCCAAAGCGATGGCCGAGCGCACGATCACCGAAGCTGAAACACGCGCGGTAGAAGAAGCCAAGCGCCGCGCCGAACAGCAGGCGCGCGAAGCCGAAACCCGCAAGCTCGCCGAGGCGCAAGCCGCCGCCCGCGCGCTGGAGGAAGCCAAACAGGCCGCCGAAAAGCAGGCTCGTGAAGCCGAGGCCAGGAAACTGGCCGAAGCGCAGGCGGCCGCGCGCGCGCTGGAGGAAGCCAAGCGCGTTGCCGCACGCGAAGCCCTCGAAGCGGAAGCACGGCAGCTCGCCGAAGCCGCGACACGCGCAGCCGAGGAAACAAAGCGCGCCGCAGAGCAACAGGCCCGGGAAGCCGAGGCCAAAAAGCTCGCCGAGGCCCAGGCTGCCGCTCGCGCCGCCGAAGAGGCCAAACGGGCCCTCGATCAGCAGACGCGCGCCGCAGAAGCGAAGAAGCAGCCGGGCGCCAAAACCACCGCAAAACAGCGGCCGAAGCGGTCCTCTCGCCGCGTCGCGCGGCCGCGCCGGGGCTCGACCAAGGAAACGACCACACATGCACGCACCGCACGGGTGCGGCTGGCCGCCAAGCGCAATGCCTCGAAGCGCACCGCCCAGGTCCAGCGGCGCCAGACGCGCTGCGTGCCATGCCGCACGGCTGGCCGGGCCGGCCGTCCGCCAGCTTGGTATGCCGACGCACACGGCGGCAAATACTGGGGAATCTCCTCGAAACGCCACCGCTCCAGCGCTCGCAAAGCCAAGAAACAGCGGACCGCCCGCAGCCAGCGGACCGCGCCGCGGCGCTTCTTTTCTTGCCAGCGCTTGTCCGTTCCCACCTCGAACCGCTGAGCGTCCACACTTCATTGGCTGACCAGCGCTGAAGGCCCGGCGCAATTCCCGGCCTGGAATGCTATAGGCTCGCGACCAGCCCTATCGCGTAGGGACAGCAAGCCGAAAGCCAGCCGGGAAGACGTTATGCAGTTGGAAGCGAGGGAAGCACCCAAGCCGCAGCGCGGATCGCTGCGGGCGCTGCGGGGCATCCTGCCTTACGTCTGGCCGAAGAACCGCCCCGACCTCCAGCGCACCGTCGCGATCTCGCTGGCGCTGATGCTGCTCGCGAAGCTCGTCACCATCGCGATGCCGTTCACCTACAAATGGGCAACGGATGCGCTCGTCGCCGCGACCGGGGGCCAGCACGAAGCGGCTCCTGCCGCCGCATGGTTCGTCGCGGGCCCCATCGCAGCGACATTGCTCTATGGCCTCGTCCGCATCGCCGTCGCCCTGTTCACACAGGCGCGCGAAGGCATGTTCGCCAAGGTCGCAATGTACGCGGTGCGCCAGCTGTCGCTGATGACCTTCCGCCACATGCACGATCTGTCACTGCGCTTCCATCTTCAGCGCAAGACCGGCGGATTGACGCGCGTTCTCGAACGCGGACGCACCGGCATCGAAAACATCACGCGCATGACGCTGATGACATTCATCCCGACGATCGTCGAGTTCGCGCTCGTCATCGGGGTGCTCGCCTACGAATTCGACTGGCGCTACGTGCTCTCCGTCACGGCGATGATCGGGCTCTACATCTGGTTCACGGTCTTCGCCACCGAATGGCGGATCCGCATCCGGCGCACGATGAACGAGAGCGACAGCGACGCCAACACGAAGGCGATCGACAGCCTGCTCAACTACGAGACCGTCAAGTACTTCGGGGCCGAACGCCGCGAAGCCGATCGCTACGATGCCTCGATGGCGAAGTACGAGCGCGCGAGCATCCGCACCTACACGTCGCTCGCATGGCTCAACATCGGGCAGACCGTCATCTTCACGCTGGCGCTGACCCTGTGCATGGTGATGTCGGCGCGCGACGTGATGTCAGGCGCCAACACGCTCGGCCAGTTCATCATGGTCAACGCGCTGATGCTGCAGCTCTTCATCCCGCTCAATTTCATGGGCTGGGTGTATCGCGACATCAAGCAGGGCATCACCGACATCGAACTGATGATGGATGTGCTCGAACAGCCGCCGGAGGTGGCAGATCGGCCGGGCGCGCCCGATCTCGCCGTCAAAGGCGGTGCCGTGCGTTTCGAGAACGTACGCTTCCACTACGATCCGGAGAGGACGATCCTCGACGGCCTCACGTTCGAGGTGCCCGCCGGCAAGATGGTCGCGCTCGTCGGCCCGTCGGGCGCGGGCAAGTCGACGATCAGCCGCATCCTGCTCCGCTTCTACGACGTCGCCGGCGGCCGCGTGACCATCGATGGCCAGGATATCCGCGATGTGACCCAGGCGAGCGTGCGCCATGCGATCGGCGTGGTCCCGCAGGACACCGTGCTGTTCAATGACACGATCGGCTACAACCTGCGCTACGGCCGCCCCGATGCAACCGATGCCGACGTCGAGGAGGCCGCGCGTCTGGCACAGATCGACACCTTCATCCGCACGCTCCCCGAGGGCTACGACACCATGGTCGGCGAGCGCGGCCTGAAGCTGTCGGGTGGCGAGAAGCAGCGCGTCGCCATCGCGCGCACGATCCTCAAGGCGCCGCCGATCCTGATGCTCGACGAGGCGACGAGCGCCCTCGACAGCCATACGGAGAAGGAGATCCAGGACGCGCTCGACAAGGTCGCGAAGAACCGCACGACACTCGTGATCGCGCACCGGCTGTCGACGATCGTGACCGCCGACAACATCCTCGTCCTCGACAAGGGGCGTCTCGTCGAGCAGGGCACGCACGGGGAGCTGATGGCCCGCGATGGCCTCTATGCGTCGCTGTGGAACCGTCAGCGGCAGGCGGAAAAGGCACGCGAGGAACTCGCCGCCGCGCTCGCCCAGGAAGGCGAGCGCATCAACGACGGACACGTGAAGCCGGAGGCCATCGACCGGGATCCCGTCAAGACGGCTCCCGGCAACAGCGAGACGTAGAGCGCAGCGCGATCAGCGCGGCGCGAGACGGATCGCACCGTCGAGACGGATGCTCTCGCCGTTGAGCATCACGTTCTCGCAGATGTGCGTCGCCAGTGCCGCGTATTCGGTCGCGCTGCCGAGGCGCGAGGGGAACGGCACGGTTGCTGCCAGCGACCGGCGTGCATCCTCGGGCAGACCGTCGAACATCGGTGTGTGGAAGAGCCCCGGCAGGATGGCACAGACGCGGATGCCGCTCTGCGCGAGATCGCGCGCCACCGGCAGCACCATCGACTTCACGCCACCCTTGGAAGCCGCATAGGCGACCTGCCCGATCTGGCCGTCCTCGGCCGCCACAGACGACGTGTTGATCATCACGCCGCGCTCACCGTCAGGACCGATCGGCTCGAGCGTGAGCATCCCCGCGGAACTCTTGGCCATCATCGTGAAGGTGCCGATCAGATTGATCGCGATCACGCGCGAGAAGGCCGCGATCTCGTGCGCCGAAATACTGCCGTCCTTGCCTTTCCGCGCTATGCGCTGGCCGATCGCGATACCGGCGCAGTTGACGAGGATGCGCTCCTGACCATTCGCCTTGCGCACAGCGGCAAGTGCGGCATCGACGTCCGTCTCCTTCGTCACGTCACACTTGGCGAATGTGCCGCCGATCTCCTTGGCGAAACTCGCCCCCGCCGCCTCGTTGACGTCGAGAATGCCGACCTTCACACCTTTTTCCGCCAGCGCGCGCGCCGTAGCGGCACCCAGTCCCGACGCGCCGCCCGTAACGACAGCGGTGATGTCCTGGCCAAGCTTCATGTCCAACACTCCTCCCAGTTCCGCGCCTTTTGTGGTCAGGGCCGCGGTGCTCCACAATGTATACATCGCCGGTGCGCAAGGCGTGCAAGCGGGGCCGCAACAAACGGCGCCGCCTCAGATCTCCTTCGCCCACTCGCGCAATACGAACTTCTGGATCTTGCCGGTCGAGGTCTTGGGCACCTCGGCAAAGACGACATGGCGCGGGCACTTGTAGTGCGCGAGATGATCGCGGCACCAGGCGATGACGTCGGATGACTCCAGTTCGGTACCCGGCTTGAGCTCGATGAAGGCACACGGCGTCTCGCCCCAGCGCTCGTCCGGCTTCGCAACCACGGCACAGGCGGCGATCGCGGGATGCTTGTAGAGCACATCCTCGACCTCGATCGAGGAGATGTTCTCGCCGCCCGAAATGATGATGTCCTTCGAACGATCCTTGAGCTGGATGTAACCGTCCGGATGCAGGACGCCGAGGTCGCCGGAATGGAACCATCCGCCCGCGAATGCTTCGTCGGTCGCCTGCGGGTTCTTGAGGTAGCCCTTCATGACGATGTTGCCGCGGAACATGACCTCGCCCAGCGTCTCGCCATCGGCGGGGACCGGCTCCATGGTCTCGGGGTTCATAACCGTCAATCCGTCGAGCGCGGCGTAACGCACGCCCTGGCGCGCCTTCTTCTGCGCGCGGCCCGACGCGTCGAGTTCGTCCCACGCGCCTTTCCACTCATTCACCGACGCCGGACCGTAGGTTTCTGTCAGCCCGTGGACATGGGTGACGTCGAAGCCCGCCTGCTCCATGCGCGACAGCACGGCTTCCGGCGGCGGCGCGGCGGCGGTGATGAACTGGACCCGATGCGGCAACGGCCGGACCTCGCTCGCCGTCGCATTGAGCAGCGACGACATGACGATCGGCGCGCCGCACAGATGCGTGACCTTATGCTCGGCGATCGCCTCGAAGATCGCGCCGGCGCGGACCCAGCGCAGACAGACGTGTGTGCCGGCAGCAGCTACGACCGTCCACGGGAAGCACCAGCCGTTGCAGTGGAACATCGGCAGCGTCCACAGGTAGACGGAGTGCCGGTTCATCTGCGCGGAAAGGATATTCGCGTAGCACATGAGGTGGGCGCCGCGATGATGGTAGACGACACCCTTCGGGTTGCCGGTGGTTCCCGAGGTGTAGTTGAGCGCGATTGCTTTCCACTCGTCGTCAGGTGTGCGCCACTTGTAGCCGGGGAAGCCGCGCTTGATGAAATCCTCGTATTCAACCGGACTGAGACGCTCGCCGCTCTGCGGGAACTCCGGGTCGTCGTACTCGACGAGGCGCGGCTTGACCCGGCACAGCGCAATCGCCTCCTTGATCGTCGCGGCGAACTCGCGATCGTAGATCAGGACTTTCGCATCGGCATGATCGAGCTGGAAAGCGACGATCGCCGCGTCGAGCCGCGTATTGACCGAGTGGAGAACCGCGCCCGTCATCGGTACGCCGAAGTGCGCCTCCAGCATCGGCGGCGTGTTCGGCAGCATCACCGAAACAGTGTCGCCCTCCTGGATCCCGAGCCATGCCAGCGCCGATGCCAACCGCCGCGCCCGCTCGTAAAGCTGGGCGTAGGTGAAGCGCTGGCGACCATGGATCACGGCAACGTGATCGGGGTGCACCGCCGCCGACCGCTCGAGGAACGTCAGCGGCGTCAGCGGCTGATAGTTGGCCGGCGTCTTGTCGAGGTGGGTTTCGTAAGCATTTGTCATCGGAATAGCCGTGCTCCGCGCCGGGGCACAGTGGCCCACGGCGCCGTTACTCGGTGGCGGAAGCTAAAACCACCTTGGACTTGAAATTCACGCTCCGCCCCGCGGCAAAGTGAGGTGAACTTCACGTTCGTTGCTTTAGCTGAGCGCCATGATCGGGGCAATTGCTCCGACACGACCAGCAATCGATCGTCATATCCATCGCAGGCGTGGTGGATTGAGCCGGCGGAACCAGGAACAGGCGGGCATGGAACGGGGCCATGATCCGTGGCCGCAGCATCAGTCGGAGTTAACACCAAAAAGTGTCCCAACCGGCTGCGGCAAATCTGCCAAACATATGGCACATTCGCCTGGAATTGAGTCGTTTGGCTTGCGACAGGAAAGCGAAGCGGTCATCCTGCGCAAGCAGTTGCAGTGTAGACTGATTGGCGCACTGCTGCCGGCTCGTACGGTACTTTTTCCCGAAATCCGCTCGGAGAGGCTTCTGCTATGCGGCGCGCGACCCTATGCCTTTTGTCCACGCTCGCGATGACGGCCTCGTTGCCGGCACTGGCGCAAGACCCCTCGCACAATCAGCAAGCGGCGCCGCAATCGAGCCCGGCCAACGCGCCGATCGTGACATCGTCCGTGCCGTCCCCGCCGCCGCAGGACGAGCCCCGGCCCGCCCAGGCCGTCGAGGAGCCCCCCGCACAGACCGAGACGCAGCCCGCCACCGAGGCACAGCCCGCTCAGGATAGCGGCACCCCGGCTGCTGCGCCCGCCGCGCCGGAAACCGCTGCACCCGCGGCACCGGCGACGCCGTCCGAGAGCCAACCTGCAGCAACGGCGGCACCCGCCGAACCCGCAGCTCCGATCGAAACGCCCCCTCCGGCGGCGGTCACGACGCCCGCGACGCCGCCAGCCGAGCCCGCTCCGGCTCTCGCCGCCCCCGTGCCGCCTTCGCCGCCGCCGCTGCAGACCGCGCTGCTGCGCGCGATCGAAACCAGCCAGCCGTCCGCGCGCCAAGCGATGGAGCGCGACTGGCATCAGGCGATCGCCGCCTTCTACGCGGCGCGTGAAGGCAAACCCGTGTGGATGTCGGACGCCGGCATGACGCCCGCCGCCGAAGCACTGACCGCCGAGATCGCGCGCGCCGATGAATGGGGCCTTGATCCCGGCGCCTTCGACGTCGCGGTCTCGCGCAGCACCGACCCGGATCAGATCGCCGCCGACGAGCTCAAGCTGACGCGCGCGCTCCTTACTTACGCCTGGCACGCCCGCGGCGGCCGCCTCGACCCGTCGCAGCTCAGCAAGTGGCTGGATCAGTCACCGCGCCCGATCGACGCCAAGGCCGTGATCGAGCGGTTCGCCGCGTCGAGCGATCCGTCGGTCGACCTGCAGAAGCTGCATCCTCAGCATCGCCAGTTCGAACTGCTGCGGCGCGCGTACCTCAAGGCGCGGGCTGGCACGCCTGAAAAGCCGCAGGTGGAGGAAATCGATCCGAGAGACGTGACCATCCCGAACGGACCTGTCGTGCGCCTCGGCAGCCGTCATGAGCATGTCGAGCTCGTGCGTCGCCGCCTGGAGGTTCCCGCCAGCAATCCGGATGATGCCGATCTGTACGACGAGGACGTGGCCGCGGCTGTGCGTGAGTTCCTCGGCGCCACCTACAGGACACGCGACGGACGGACTGTTCGCCGCGCGGCGCATCCTGATCTCACCAATTTCGCACGCTCGCGCATGAGCCGATCGACAAAGAAGGCTCAGCCCGCGCGCAGCCGTGAACCGACGCTGAAGCAGTATCTCGTCAACCTCGAGCGCTGGCGGTGGATGCCCGAGACCCTCGGCTCGACGCACGTCTGGAACAATTTGCCGGAGTACGCGACTCGCGTGATCCGCAACGACAAGCTGGTCCATCAGGAACGGATCATCATCGGCAAGCCGACCAACCAGACGCCGGTCTTCTCCGACTCGATGCAGTTCGTTGTCTTCCACCCCGACTGGGGCGTACCGAACACCATCAAAGTGCAGGATCTTCTGCCGTCACTGCAGGCAGGCGACGACTCGGTGCTGCGGCGCCGTAACATGCGCCTGGTCAACGGCAATCGCACCGTCCATCCGTCCGAGATCGATTGGTCGCGCACCGACATCCGCCGGATGGCCGTGATCCAGGATCCTGGTCCGAGCAACCCGCTTGGCCGTCTCAAGTTCATGTTCCCGAACAAACACGACGTCTACATGCACGACACGCCGACGAAGAACCTCTTCGAAACGCCGGTTCGTGCCTACAGCTTCGGGTGCATCCGCGTGCGCAATCCGGTACGCCTCGCCGAGCTGGTCTTCAATATCGACCGCAATTGGTCGCAGACCGACGTCGACCCGCTGCTGACGCCGCGCGCCCAGCAGAACAACCGCGTCGACCTGAACCGGCGTATTCCGGTCCACAACACCTACTTCACCCTGCTTGCCGACGAGGACGGCAAGGTGACCTCGTTCGCGGACGTCTACGGCCACGACAAGCGCATCCAGGCGGTCCTGCTCGACGGCCAGCGGGTCGATGTAGTCGCCCGCACCGATCCTGCCGCCGCCCTCGACCGCAAGGTCCGGGAGCTTGCCGCAGCGCCGCCTCGCCCGGCCCGCCGTGAAGTGGAAAGCGGCTGGAGTGGATGGGGCTGGGGCGCGCCGCAGGGCAAGCGCGGCGGCGGTGGCGGCGACTTCTTCTCCGGGCTCTTTGGAAACTGAGAGCGCCGCCGCTTCATCTGAGCGATCAACGATCGATCCCCGCGCTGAGAGGCGCGGGGATTTGCTTTTGGGATTGTGATCCGCCGCGCGCGCGGTGACGGCGTCAGGCCACCGCCGCCTGGCGCCGCCCGCGCCTC
>CAZKZT010000018.1:6743-18459 GCA_964557265.1 uncultured Hyphomicrobium sp. | reverse complement strand
TGGCGTGCCCGCCATTCGAGCAGACGCTCGGCCATCTCGACCCTGACACGGGCATAAGCTGCATCGTCCACCCGGTTACGGGTCTCGGCCGGGTCATCGGCAAGATCAAACAGAACAGACGGCAAGCCGCCTCCAAAATGCACGTACTTGTGCCGCTCCGTACGCACTACGGCGAGATTGAGCTGGGACGAACGCAACCCGAAATGTTGTTCGAAACGGCCTGTCGCGACTGAGCGGAAATCGTGCTCCCAGTGCGCCGCATCGCGCCACGAAGCCGGCTGCGCGCCATCCAGGAATGGCGTCAACGCATGTCCGTCGAGATGTGCACCAATGTCGAGCCCCATTGCGTCGAGCAATGTCGGCATGATGTCCACGGCCTCGGTGAAGCGTTCGACGATGCGCCCGTGTCCGCTGCGCCGGCGCGGATCGCGTACGACGAGCGGAATGTGATAGCTGCCGTCGAAGAAGCCGCCTTTGCCGAGCATGAAATGATCGCCCATCAGCTCGGCGTGGTCGCTCGTGAATACGATGACCGTATCATCCCACGCGCCTGCGGCCTTCAGTTCACGCCAGATGCGGCCGAGTTGATCGTCCACCTCCGAAATCATGCCGCGATAGATGGCGCGGATCAGCCTGAACTCATCGTCGCTCATGTCCGCGACGCGTCCTTCGAGGCCAGGCACGAAACTGTTGCGCATCGTCACCGCGAGCGCAGCGGCATTGTAGGGGTGCAGCGCTTCCTCAGCTGCCAGGCTTGCCGCACGCGCGAAACCCGGCCCCTCCTCTGGGCCGTACATCGTGTTGTAGGGTGCTGGCACGACGAACGGCGGATGCGGGCGGATCAGCGACACATGCGCGAACCATGGCGCCGATGCATCCTGCTCGCCGAGCCAGCGGACGAACTCACCGACCATGAACGCCGTCTCGGTCTCATCCTTCGAATAGACTGGCGCTGCGTTCGTCAGCTTGCCCGCGGTGCCAGGAGGAATATGAATTTCGGGAGAGCCCTTCGACACGTCATGGCCGCGCGCCTTCAACCACGACAGCCAGACGCGGCGATGGTCCGATAGCTTCACGCGAACCGTGAATCCCGGCAGCACGCCCTCGTAGCTCGTCGTCACCGGATCGTTCGGATGATACTGGCGCGGATCAGGCGACACATCGGTGTAACCGAACAGGGTCGGATCATATCCTGCGCGCCGCGCCGCGAACGCGATCGTATCGTGGCGCGCATCGAGCGGCGAGCCGTTGCTGCATACGCGGTTCGTCATCTGATAGAGCCCGGTATAGAGGCACGCGCGCGCTGGCGCACACGGCGCCGAGCCGGCATAGTGGCGCCGGAACGTCACGCCCTCGCGCGCCAGCGCGTCCACGTTCGGTGTGCGCACGACCGGGCTCGTGCCGCCGATGCTATCACCGCGCCACTGATCACAGGTGATCAGAAGAATATTGGGACGACGAGGCTTATCGGATTTGCTGATCATGGCGCGCGGGTTGCTCCTCATTGAGACGCCACGCCGCTACCTCGATATGCGCGATCTGTCCAGCGCCGCACATGCGACCCGCGCCCGCGAGATGCTCCACGGTCCGCCAGGAACTGAACTGCCCCAGTCACGAGCCGCTCTATAGTGTGACCACGACGCCTCAGGTTACCCGCGTTTCAGGCCACATGGGCGCGTGGTTGTTGACCGTTCAGAGAGCCAGACGATTTCGCAAACCGGCCGCTATCTACAGGGCCAGATCCGGTTCGGAAGTCGGATCGCCGTGCTCGGCCTGCGTCACGATACGGCATCGCCGGCAAGCTGCGATAGATGGCACGACGCTGGGCGATCCACTCACGTGTTGCGCAATCCGCTGCTTCCGAAGCCGGGGATCCGGTTGACGAAGATGATCACGGCGAAGGTCAGGATCAGCATCGACAGGCCGAGAATGGCGATCGCACCGAGCTCGCCGCTCTCTTTGAGGTCGAAGATCAGGACCGACACCACCTTGGTCTCGGATGTGAACAGCATGATCGCGGCTGACAGCTCGCGGATCGTCGAGACGAAGATGAAGCACCACGTCGCGAGAACGCTCGTGCGGAGCAGCGGCGCGGTCACATCTCGCAGCGCCCGGATCCGCGTCGCGCCGAGGATGCGGCTCGCTTCCTCGAGCTCGGGATGCACCGCCCGGAACGCCGACTGGAGTTGCTGATAGGCCGCGGGCAACTCGATCGTGATGTAGGCGAGCAGCAGCACCCACAGCGTCCCATAGAGTACGAACGGCGGCCGCGTATAGGCGAGAAACAAACCGACACCGAGCACGATGCCCGGAATGGCAAGCGGCGCCGTCGCGAGGAAGCCCAGGAAGCGATGACCGGTGATCGCCTTACGCGCCGTCGCATAACTGATGACGAGCGCAAGCAGAGTTCCGATCGTCGCCGATGCCGCGCCGAGAATGAACGTGTTCTTCAGCGCGAGATGCGTCGTTGTCAGCTCGAAGAATGTGAAGTGCAGGTTCTTCATCGTGAAGGTCGCGGGCGTCAGCAGCGTCGTCGCAACCGGTGAGAACGCGGCGTTGAGCAGCGCGAAATACGGCAGGAACACCGGCAACATCAACACGACCGCGACGAACACCATCGCCGGCACCTTGACCCAGCCCAGCTGGATCAGGCGCGGCTGACCGGATTTGCCGCCGACGATCGAATATCCCTTGCGGCCGAGAATCATCTGCTGGCCACGCAGAAGAACCACAGTGAGAATCAGGAGCGGCAATGACGCCGCGGCCGCAAGCTCCGGCTTCGGTGGATACTGAAACAGACTCCAGATCTTCGTCGTCATCGTGTGGAAACCGGCCGGCAGCGCCAGGATCGCCGGCGACCCGAACAGGATCATCGCCTGGAGGAACGCGACGAGCGCGCCGGCAAGAAGCGCCGGAAGCACCAGCGGTATCGTCACGCGCCGCGCCGTCGTCCAGGTGCCGGCACCAAGGATCGATGACGCGTCCTCGAGGTCACCCGGGATACGGTCCAGCGCGTTGGCGATCAGGACAAACACGTAAGGGAACGTGTAGCAGGCGATGACGAAGATCAGCCCGGGCATCGAATAGATGTTGAAGAGGTAGGCATCCATTTCCGCGCCGGTAACGGTGCGGTAGAGCTTGTTGAGCAATCCGCTGTTGGGTGCCGCCAGGATCTCCCAGGCGATGGCGCCGAGGAACGGTGGTGTCACGAACGAGGCCGTAACGAGCGCCCGAATCATGCGCGTCATCGGGAGATCGGTGCGCGCGACCAGCCATCCCATCGGCGCCGCGATGAGACAGCACGCCACACTCGAGCTGACCGCGACGATCATGGTCGTGATCAGCGGCTGCACCAGATCTGGATCGCTCAGCAGCGTGCGAAACTGCGCCAGCGAAAACACGCGCTCCTTGGTCGACGGATCGACCTCGGAGAGCGCGTAGATCACCAGCCATGAGATCGGCAGCAGGATCAGGACGCACAACAGCGCCGCGAAACTCAGCAACAGCGGGACCGAGAAGTCGAACTTGGACGTCCGCTGCCTCGAGGGCTGCGCTGGCAGTGCAGTCGTCATTGGGTGCTAGACCTTGAACAGTGCCGAATAACGCTTCTTGATGTCGTCGGCGCCCTTCTCGATCGCCTCGGCATCCTCCTTCATCAACTTGATGTCGGCGAGCTTGCGCACCCCCGGCTTCTCGACGGTCTGGGCATGCGGAGAATACTGCCGCGCGAAGTCGACCAGGATCTGCTGCGCCTCGCGCGCGTGCATCCAGTTCTGGAACAGCCGGGCGGCGTTCGGATTGGGCGCCCCCTTGAACAGCACGCTCGGGCTGGTCGCAACCGGCGTCCCCTCCTCCGGATAGACAATGTCAACCGGATCACCCTTCTCCTTGTACTGGATGATCAGATAGCCGGCCCCGTCGACCATCACCGCACGCTCGCCGAGCGCGATCTTCTTCGGCGTGTCGGTCGCAGACTGCACCTGCATCACGCGCTGTTTGGCGAGCTTCTCGAAGTAATCCCAGCCGAGATCACGCGCCGTCTGGAACGTCGAGTTCATGATCGTGCCGCTGTAGGCGGGGTGCGCCTTGACCATCTTGCCCGCCCATTTCGGATCGAGCAGATCCGCGAAGCTCTTCGGTGCCTCGCCGGGCTTCACGAGATTGGTGTTGTAGCCGATCGGCGAGACGAGCACGCGCGTGACGGCGTAGTGGCCATCCGGATCGTAATACTGCTTGGGAAAATGTTGCGCGACTTCGGCCGGCAGGTAGGGCTGAATAAGACCATCCCGCTTCCAGTGGCTGACGTGCGCGAGGTCGGACGTATTGGCGAGATCGACAGCGTAGATCTTGCTCGAATACTCCTGCGCGATACGGGTAAACACCCGCTCCGCGCCCGAACGCTCGACCCGCGCCGAGATGCCCGGAAACGCGGCCTCGAAAGCGCGGCCCAACCGCTGCGCCAGCGTCAGGTCCATCGCTGTATAGAAGACGACCTTACCTTCCTTCTTGGCCGCTTCGATCAATGCGGGCGTGATCGCTTCCGCCGCCGGCGCTTGGGCCCGAGCAGGCGCCGCGAACACCGCGCCTCCCGCTCCTGCCGCCGTGAGTGCCGCGGCACCCTTCAACACATCACGTCGTGCCAATTTCTTTCCGCGCATGATCCGGTCCTCACACTTTGAAAAGTTGCGTATAGCGCTTCTTGATCTCGTCGCTCTGCTTCTCGACGCCGACGGCGTCCTCCTTCATCAGCTTGATGTCTTTGAGCGGCGTATGATCGGCTTTTTCCTTCACCTGCGGATGGAGTGAGCGCAGGCCGCCGTGATCGACGATGAGCTGCTGGCATTCGAGGCTGAAGCAATAGGACTGGAACAACCGCGCCGCGTTCGGGTTCGGTGCCGCCTTGAAGATCGCGTTCGGCCCGATGACGAGCGGCGTGCCTTCGCTCGCGTAGATCGGCGCGATCGGTTGCGCCTTGTCCATCATCTGGAAGACGATGTATTCACTGCCGTCGGCCATCACGGCGCGCTCACCAAGCCCGAGTTTCTTCGGCGGATCAGTCGCGGATTGCACCTGCATGATCCGTTGCTTCGCGAGTTTCTCGAAATACTCCCACCCGAGATCTCGCGCGATCTGGAAGGTCGCGGTCATGATCGTGCCGCTGTACGACGGGTGCGCCTTGACGATTTTCCCGGCCCACTTCGCATCGAGGAGATCGGCGAAACTCTTCGGTGCCTCTTCAGGCTTCACGAGATTGGTGTTGTAGGCGAGCACGCTCAGCGTCGCGCGGAAGCTCGCGAACATACCGTCGGCATCACGATGCTCTTCCGGGTAGTGCTTTGCCACATCCTCTGGCACGAATGGCGCAAGCAGACCGTCGCGCTTCCACACGATCATGTGTGCCGCGTCCGACGAGTTGACTACGTCGACCGCGTGGATCTTGCTTGCGTACTCCTGTCCTATGCGCTGAAAGACGCGCTCGGCACCGCTCCGCTCGACGCGCACCGCGACGCCGGGGTACTTCGCCTCGAATGCCTTGCCGATCCGCTGTGCCAGCGGCAGGTCGACCGAGGTGTAGTAGACGACCCGGCCTTCCTTCCTCGCCGCCTCGATCAGATCGTTCGTCACGGCCACCGGCGGTGGCGCCTGCGCCCGCAAAGGAGTCGCCGCGACCGTGAGCGCCACGGCGCCCGCGCCCTTGAGAACATCACGTCGCTTGAAGCTCCGCACCATCGTCGTTTCCTCCTGAAACACCGGATGCCGCTTTTGCGGTTCACCCTATCGATCGTGTCGTTTCGTTCTTCGTGTCTTCGACTGACGTTAGCCGGCGAGCGCCCGGCAGCACGCCTGTGGCAAATGCAGCCACACGGCCGCGCCCGGCGCCACCGCGTCAGTCGACGGTGTCACCACGCGCAACTGCGTGCCATCCGCCACCTCGACCAGATAGTCTCGGCTCGAACCGAGGAAGACCTGACGCACCACCGTCGCCGGCACCACGTTGTCCTTCTCCGCCGGCTCCCGCGCCATAAGGCGGATGTTGTGCTGGCGGATCGAGACCGCCGTTTCGCCCGCCGACGGGTTCGCGGCATTGCTGACCCTGATGGGAACGCCCGAGAAGTCGACGCGATCACCAGCCAGCGCCTTGCCGCGCACGACATTGCTCATGCCGATGAAGCGCGCGACGAACTCGGAATTGGGGCGCTCGTAGATGTCCTCGGGAGAGCCCGCCTGCTCGATCTTGCCCGCATTCATGACGCAGATGATATCCGCCGTCGTCATCGCCTCCGACTGGTCATGCGTGACGTAGACGGTCGTGTAGCGGTACTCGTCGTGCAGCCGGCGGATCTCGAAGCGCATCTCCTCGCGCAGATTGGCATCGAGGTTCGACAGCGGTTCATCAAGCAGCAGCGTCTCCGGCTCGACAATCAGCGCCCGCGCCAGCGCCACGCGCTGTTGCTGGCCGCCCGACAGCTCTCCTGGGTATCGCTCCGCCAGCGGCGACAGGCGTGTCGTGGTCAGGATCGCATCCAGCTTGGCCCGAGTTGCCGCCGCATCGGTTTTGCGCAGCTTGAGGCCATAGGTGATGTTTTCCGCGACCGTCATATGCGGCCACAGCGCATAGCTCTGGAAGATCATCGACATATTGCGTCGCTCGGGCGGCAGCGATCGCTGCGGGTTCGACACCACCCGATCACCGACCCTGATTTCGCCCTCTGTCGGCTCGACGAACCCCGCGATCAACCGCAGCGTCGTCGTCTTGCCGCAACCCGACGGCCCGAGCAGGCAGACGAGACTGCCGTGCGCAATCGTCAACGAGACATCGTCCACGACCGCATTGGATCCATAGCGCTTGGTAAGACTGCGCAGTTCGACTGACGCCACCCTTCACACCTCCCCGGCCGGCCCTGATGGGCGCTGGCATGTCCGACGCCGTTGAACATTCGGCGCGGCACATTCTTGTTCATTTGACGCACATGCGAATCCGGAACCCGCCTGCAGCGCATACCCCATGCTAACCGCGATTTCGCGGGTCCGCCACTTCTCCCGTTCGCAATTGATGGCGCGCCGGCATCACTCCCGCCGAAACACGGGGGCTGACCTTGAACCCGACGAACGAATCATGATCGGGTCCGGTCGTCGGCTACCGAGACCGGGAAGGAGGTGGGCGTGCACTATCTTTCCGACCTCAACGCCGAACAGCGCCGCGCAGCCGAGCATGGCGTCGATGCGCGCGGGGCGAATGTCGCGCCGCCGCTGCTCGTTATTGCGGGCGCCGGCTCAGGCAAGACGAGCACGCTCGCACACCGGGTTGCACATCTGATCGTCAACGGCGCCGATCCGAGCCGCATTCTGCTGCTGACGTTTTCGCGCCGCGCCGCAGTCGAGATGGGGCGTCGCGCCCGGCACATCGTCGCTGAGGCGCTCGGCGATACGGCTCCCGGCGCCATACGATCGCTGCCGTGGTCGGGCACCTTCCACGCCGTCGGCGCGCGCATCCTTCGGCTCCATGCCGCCACGATCGGACTCGATCCCGGCTTCACCATCCACGACCGTGAAGACTCGGCGGACCTGCTCAATCTGGTCCGCCATGAACTCGGACTGTCGGAGAAGGACAAGCGCTTTCCGCTGAAGGCGACGTGCCTCACGATCTATTCGCGCGCAACCAATGCGGGCGAACCGCTCGACGTCGTGCTTCGCGAACAATTTCCCTGGTGTGCCGCCTGGGAGAACGACCTGCGCGATCTGTTCGAAGGCTACGTGCTCGCCAAGCAGCGCCAGCACGTTCTCGACTATGACGACCTGCTGCTCTACTGGGCCGAACTGATGCGCGTGCCGGAGCTCGCCGGCGCGGTCGGATCACTGTTCGACCATGTGCTTGTCGATGAGTACCAGGATACCAACGCACTGCAGGCGTCGATTCTGCTCGGCCTCAAGCCTGATGGATGCGGCCTCACCGTCGTCGGCGACGATGCACAGGCCATCTATGGGTTCCGCGCGGCCCAGGTCCGCAATATCCTCGATTTCCCGAAGCTGTTCACGCCGCCAGCGCGCGTCGTGACGCTGGAGCAGAACTACCGGTCCACCGCGCCAATCCTCTCCGCCTCCAATGCGGTCATCGGCCTCGCACGTGAACGCTTCACGAAGAACCTGCGCACCGACCGCGACGGTGGCGTCCGCCCGGCGCTGGTCACCGTCAGTGACGACATTGCGCAAGCCAACTGCATCGCCGAAACGATCCTCGAGAACCGCGAAGCCGGCATGACGCTGAAGGAGCAGGCTGTCCTGTTCCGCACGGCCAGCCACAGCGCTTTGGTCGAGATCGAACTCAACCGGCGCAACATCCCGTTCGTCAAATTCGGCGGGCTGAAATTCATCGAAGCCGCGCACGTCAAGGACCTGCTCGCCGTGTTCCGCTGGGGCGAGAACATGGCTGACCGCGTGACAGGTTTCCGTGTCCTCCAGATGCTCGACGGCATCGGCCCATCGATCGCCGCGCGCGCACTCGACCGCATGGCGGGGCGCGATCCTATGGACGCGCTCGCGACTTTCGCAGCGCCGGCACGCGCAGCGGAAAATTGGCGCGGTCTGATTGAACTGATGCAGCCCCTTGTCACCCGGCATGTCGAATGGCCGGGCGAATTCGATCTCGTCCGGCAATGGTATCAGCCGTTCCTCGAGGCGCGATACCCTGATGCCGTGGTGCGCGCCGGCGACCTCGACCAGCTTCAGCAGATCGCTGCGACGTTCCCGACGCGCGAGGCTTTTCTCACCGATCTCACCCTCGATCCGCCAAGCGCGACCAGCGACGAGTCCGGGCCCTCATCACAGGACGAGGACTATCTGATCCTGTCGACCATCCATTCCGCCAAGGGCCAGGAGTGGACATCCGTGTTCGTGCTCAACGTCGTCGATGGATGCATTCCTTCAGATCTCGGCACCGGCACCAGCGACGACATCGAGGAAGAACGACGCCTGCTCTACGTCGCCATGACGCGCGCCAAGGATCAGCTGATGCTGATGGTGCCGCACCGCTTCTACGCCCATCAGCAGGCGCGCATGGGCGATCGCCACGTCTACGCGTCGCGCTCGCGCTTCATTCCCGCCGGGATCGCTCAACACTTTGAGATGCAGGTCTGGCCACGGCGCGTCGCAGCGCTTCCGGCCGGCGCAGCAGCCGGCGGTGTAACGATCGACATCGGCGCCCGGATGCGCGGCGTGTGGCGCCGGTCCGGCACCTGATCCACGAACGGCCCCGAGGATGAATGTCGTTCATCACAGCCGCGACTGGAAAGCGAGCGGCGTTAGCCGAATTGGCAATTGACATTTGTTGCCCGGGGCAGGAACAATCTAACTAGTGGCTTGTTTCCTCCTTATGAAACAATTGCATCGGTGCGGAGCAAAGAAGTTGCATCATGAGCTCTGAAAGCAACCCGGTGACAGAGCAGGCCACCCCTGTCGAACACAGCATTCGGATGCCGGGGAGCTCGGTCGGCATCCTCCTCATCCACGGTCTCGGCGGCACGCCTGTCGAAATGCGCTACGTGGCCAACGGACTGGCGCGGAATGGTCATACCGTTCATGTGCCTCAGCTCGCGGGGCACTGCGGCACACTCGACGATCTCAGGGCCGCGACCTGGGAGGACTGGTACGCAACCGTCGAACGCGAGCATCACTTGTTGCGCGAGGTGTGCGACGTCGTGATCGTAGGGGGGCTGTCGATGGGCGCAATTCTGGCGCTCCATCATGCAAGCCGATACCCGCGCGACGTCGCCGGCACGATACTCTACGCGCCTTGCCTGTGGCTCGATGGGTGGGCCATGTCCTGGTACACGCCGCTCTTCAATCTCATCAAATCCCGCGGTTTCGCAGATCTGTTCAACTTCTCCGAGAATGAGCCGTGGGGGGTTAAGGACCCGCGCATGCAGGCACTCGTGCGGCAGGCGATGAACAGCGGCGATAGCTCGCAAGCCGGCGTCGCAACGCTTCCGGGCGGGCAGATGTTCGAGCTGCAGCGCCTCATCAAGCAGTTGAAGCCGAAAATTCCGCAGATCGCCCAGCCCACACTGATCATCCATCCGCGCGAGGATGACCACGCCAGCCTCAGCAATCTCGAATATCTGCAGACCAGGCTTGCCGGACCCACCACCGCCGTGGTGCTCGACGACAGCTATCACATCGTCACGATCGACCAGCAGCGCCAGCTCGTCGTCGACCGCAGCCAACGCTTCATCGCGCACCTCGTGAACCCGGCCATTCCCACACTCGGCCCCGAGGACAGCCTGGAGACGCTCGCAACCGGACGCGCGCGCTCAGGCCAGTAAGGCCTCTACTGTCATAAGTCTTGTCGTGCTGCCTCACCTCGCCTCGACGACCGGACCTTCGCGCAAGTGGCATGCTCGACGATCCGCCCGGGATACATGGGCGCGGCGCGATGACTGATGTGCTCGGCATGGAGCGCACCAACATGTCCGGACACGATGCGTCCGTGCGCATTCCGCCTCGATCAAATCAAGAATTGCGCGCAAACTGGGCGTGTCACGCACAACAAGCTGACACGGAGGAAGCCAATGTCCAAAGAGATGCTCACACTCACGCGACGCAATCTGCTGACTGGCGCCACGCTCACCGTAGCTGCCGCCTATTCGAGCGGTCTTTCTGTTCCGATCGCCCACGCGAAAGCGCCGTTCGCGACCACGCAGGCCTCGTATTTCTATCGATTCCCGCACGGCAAGATGCAGATGACGATGGTCTCGGACGGCCCACTGCCGCTCGGCGATCCTTCTGGCGCATTCCTCGGCGCCAGCAAGGAAGACGTCCTCAAGATGCTGACTGACAACTTCCTGTCGCCGACCAACGCGGTGCTCGAGCAGAACATCCTCGTGGTGAACACGGGCGATAAACTCTACATCGTCGATACAGGTATGGGCTCATCGACGATGTTTGGGCCAACGACCGGCAAGCTGATGTCGACGCTCAAGCAGGCCGGCATCAATCCTGCCGACGTCGACGGCATCCTCGCGACGCACGCGCACTGTGATCACATCTGGGGGATCATGGGGGACGACGGCAAACCCAACTTCCCGAACGCGCAGATTTACATTTCGCAGGCCGACTTCGACTTCTGGACGGACGAGAAGAAGCTCTCGATGACCGATCCGGCCTACATGAAGCCGTTCGTCGAAGGCGCGCGCAAACATTTGCTGCCAGTGCGCGATCGGATTGTGTTCTTCAAAGATGGCCAGGAGTTCCTGCCCGGCATCCAGGCGATCTCGGCGCCTGGACACACGATCGGACACACGATCTTCATGATCACGTCGGACGGCAAAACGCTCGCCGCTGTCGGCGACCTTACGCACCATCACATCCTGTTGGTCGAGAAGCCGCGTCTGGAGTTCGCCTACGACACCGATCCCAAGCAGTCGGCCGGCTCACGCGTGCGCATCCTCGAGATGCTGGCGGCGAACAAGATCCCGCTCGCGGCGTACCACTTCCCGTGGCCCGGGTATGGACACGTCGTCAAGAATGGCGATGGCTTCCGCTATATCGCGGCGCCTATGACCATGACGCTCTGATCTGAGGCTGCGGACGAATGGCGCCCCTCCCCGCGACCTTGCTGGGGAGGGGATCGTGACAGGCGCAGATCGTGCGCGAAATTGTGCATACGCACAATACCGCCAACGAACACTGATCCGTCGGCCTCCTGTATTTCCGGCCACGG